>NZ_JACJFF010000020.1:0-65238 GCF_014164465.1 Vibrio sp. SG41-7
TTTCAAGTAGATATGACAAACTAGAAAGGAATTATGCCAGCATGTTATCGCTGGCATTCATGTTAATGTGGCTACCGATGTATTGTTGAACGCGAAATGTACAGCAAAGATCAACACGCCCTAATCAACGAATACAAAAAAAGAGGACACAATGTGTCCTCTTTTTTATTGGCTGTAGCTAACCACAGGGCTGATATGACTTACTCTGTGGTTTTTCAGCTATGCTCACTCAGTTTTACTTACTCTGCATCAGCTTCTTTGTCATCTTTAGTTTAGTCAGCAACATGTGCTAATACCGGTACCATTGACTTCAGTAGCTCTTCTTCTACTGGCTTACCTGATGCATCCGTTACGTTAATTGACGTACGGTTACCAAGATCACCAAACAAGAAGGTGTAAGTGCCTGGAGCCAAATCAATGGGTTGTAGGCCAATTGTTTCCCAGAACTCATCATCAGGCGCAGCATACTTAGCTTTTACAGTACCTTGAGACTGGTTACGCTCTTCAAGCTCAAAGCCCATCGTCGGTAGCAAGGTAGGCAAACGCTGCCACAATACATTGTATGGAGTACGAGCAATGATCACTGGGAAGCCACTACGGTCGGCACTCATTGAGATTGGAATGCGTTTAACCAGCTCTTGTGCTTTCAACGCTGCTTCAGCACGAAGGTTTTCATCGTACTTAGCCATCACTAGGTTCGTTAAGAACGCGTTGTAACGCTCCTTATTGGTTGCCGATACCGGCTTCTCTTCAGAGCCTTCACGCCAATCGATAAGGTTGATCTTGAAGCCATGGCGGTTGTTCGCTTGGAAACGAGAGATAGAGTAGCGACTGCCGATCTCTACTTCTTCATCTTCAGAAACCCAAGTAACCCAATCGGTCTCAATATCGTTTTCTGACTGTTCACGAATACCAATGCCACGTTGTGCCAGCATATCTACAGCCGTTTGCCACACGCGGTCTGCCTCTTCAGCACGAAGAAGCCATAGTGTCACTTCACCATTCTGACGTTCAGCTCGAGCACCAGGGATCAGCTCAAGAACCTGTTGCGGCGGACGAATATCCACTTCACGGCCTGTACCACCACTGAACTCACCACTTGGGATGTCAAAATTTGGATAGAACTGAGGTTGAGCATCTTCAGGCAGCTGCCATTGTGAAAACTCAGGTGTTTCTAAGTATTCGAAATCATCTTTGGCTTGGCGACGTTGAGTCGGGCTGCCAGAACATGCTGTAAGAACGAAAACAGCCAGTGATCCAATCACTAGCTGGTGAGAATACTTCATTTATACTCCTAAATGCCGAAGGTTCACTTCGGCATCACTTCATACGTTTTTAGTAAATGCACGCTTCAGTCATTGCTTGAGCAACAACGGGTTGAGCTGGCTTTGACAATTCAGTCAACGGTAGACGTAAGCCGCCTTCAGCAATCAGACCCATTTTATGAACCGCCCATTTTACGGGAATAGGGTTGGACTCAACGAACAAATTCTTATGTAGAGGCATCAAACGCTCATTGATCGCTTCTGCTTCTTCAAACTTGCCTTCTTTCGCTAACTTGAACATGGTTGCCATATCAGCGGCTGCAACATTGTTTGTTACAGAGATCACGCCATCACCACCACGCTTAACAAATTCTAGACCTGTTAAGTCATCACCACTTAGTAAGATAAAATCTTCGCCACAAAGTTCACGGTGAATTGCAATTCTGTCGAGATCACCCGTCGCATCTTTAAGTGCAACGATGTTTTCGATCTCAGCAAGACGAGCAACCGTTTCAGGTAACAAGTCTACAGCAGTACGACCCGGTACATTGTATAGGATTTGTGGAACGTCACTGACTTCAGCAATCGCTTTGTAGTGTTGGTATAAACCTTCTTGAGTCGGTTTGTTGTAGTAAGGCGTTACGCTCAGGCAACCAGCAATACCAGAACCATTCAGCAAACGGCTGAATAGAACAGATTCGTGAGTTGCATTTGCACCTGTACCAGCGATAACGGGAATACGACCATCAGCAAATTCAACGATCTTATTGACGACTTTGACATGCTCTTCAATAGTGAGTGTTGAAGACTCACCTGTTGTGCCAACCGCAACCAGACCATCACTACCTGCAGCAACATGGTGCTCAACTAACTTTTTAAGGCTGTCGAAATCCACTTCACCATCTGTATTAAATGGCGTAACTAGCGCAACGATACTTCCTGAAAACATGTCTATCTCCCTTAATTTATTCTTTTTGCATGTTACTGTAAGCCAATCAATAAACACAAGACATTAAAGTGGCTTACCGGCAACATCTGCATTAAATATTGTCGTATGTTTGAGGTAAAACGACTTCTAACGGCGTTCTACCGAGAATTTGGGTAACCTGCGCTCAATCTAGCGGATAGCACAGCACTGGATGTCAGTAACAAGTAAGCTGTGCTCTCACCGCTCAATCTCATTTTTTAACGCTCTCGATATTCTTATCATTGGTTGCATGTTAGAAGCAAGGTGCCTCATAAAAAGCCCCGTACGCACGCTTATTCCACGAGCTAACTGTGCTAACATGCATGAATCAATGGAATATAAAGAGACGTGATTTTATGACTCAACATCTAGTAATCACAGCTGTGGGCACAGATCGCCCAGGTGTATGCAACCAAGTGGTTCATTTAGTCACCCAATCAGGCTGTAACATTATTGATAGCCGTATCGCTCTATTTGGCGAAGAATTTACGCTTATCATGCTGCTGTCTGGAAAGGCAAACAACATCACCCGCGTTGAAACTACCCTGCCCTTGCTTGGACAAGAGCACGACTTGATTACGATTATGAAGCGAACCTCAACTCATGATGTTATTGAGAACTCTTACACAGTAGAGGTGTTCGTTGAGTCAGACGATAAAATCGGCCTTACCGAGCAGTTTACCCAGTTCTTCGCAGACCGAAACATCGGCCTCGATTCGTTAAGTGCGCGAACCATCAATAAATCTAAAGTTCAGCTCGATAACGACCAATTCCATATCTCTATTACCGCTTCTGTGCAATCAGAATGTAATTTGATGCAGCTACAAGAAGAATTCGACGCGCTGTGTCAGAGCCTATCCGTACAAGGCTCGCTCAACTTTATCAAAAACAGTTTTTAAAAAGGAAATATCATGAATACGCTAACGGCTGGTGTTCCAGCACCTGCTTTTTCTCTTCCTGATCAAGATGGCAATATCGTATCTCTTGGTGACTTCAAAGGTAAAAAAGTCCTGTTCTATTTTTACCCAAAAGCAATGACTCCAGGTTGTATTGTGCAAGCTGAAGGCCTGCGTGATATCAAAGCACAGCTTGATGACCTAAATGTGGTTGTTCTAGGTGTAAGTGTTGATCCAGTAAAACGCCTACCAAATTTCGTCGAGAAGAAATCTCTAAACTTCACACTGCTATCAGATGAAGACCACAGCGTTGCTGAGCAGTTTGGTGTTTGGGGAGAGAAGAAATTCATGGGCAAAGTGTACGACGGTCTGCACCGTATTAGCTTCCTAATTGATGAAGAAGGTCAGATTGAACACGTCTTCAACAAGTTCAAGACTAAGACTCACCACGAAGTGGTTCTAGACTACTTCAATCCAGAAGCTTAATGTTGTTTCTAGTGAATTGATGATCAAATTTCATACCTAGATGATCTAAGTTCACAATTGACTAATCCAAATACAAAAAGGCCGAATATCATGGATATTCGGCCTTTTTAATACTTACTCAACTGTATTGATCTTCAATTACGATTGATGCTCAGGGTCATCGTCGAGAGCATGACTCGGTAAAGCATTCCAAACCGCTTTCACCAGCGTAGCAAGCGGGATAGCAAAGAATACGCCCCAGAATCCCCACAGTCCGCCAAACACCAACACCGCTACAATAATCGCTACTGGGTGTAGGTTCACGGCTTCAGAGAACAGAACAGGAACGAGCACGTTGCCATCTAGCGCTTGGATAATACCGTAAGCCAATAACAGCCAGTAAAACTGAGGTTCTAATCCCCACTGGAACAAACCGACAATCGCGACAGGAACGGTCACAGCCGCCGCACCGATATAAGGGATCAGTACCGAGAAGCCAACCGCGACAGCCAGCAGAGCTGAATAACGTAAGTCTAGAATCGCAAAGGTCACGTAGCTGACGCCACCGACGATCAAGATCTCAAGTACCTTGCCGCGAATATAGTTCGAGATTTGTTGGTTCATCTCAACCCAAACCTTGGTCGCTAGACGACGGTTTTTAGGCAACACGCCACTCGCCATGCTGATCATCTCTTCTTTATCTTTTAGTAAGAAGAAGATAAGCAGCGGCACAAGAATCAAGTAAACCGCAAGCGTAGCCAAGCTCACAAGAGAAGCCAAAGAACCTTTAACAACACTTTCACCAAAGCCTAATGCTTTGTTTTTCGCGTTAGACACAATCGATTCAACGATCTGCAAATTTGCTAACTCAGGATAGCGCTCGGGAATCGTCGCGATGAACTTCTGTAAGCCGCCATACATGCTTGGAATATCATTGATGAGATTACCCACTTGCTCCCAAATGGTAGGCACTAAGCCAAACAGCGCCAGCAACATCAGGCTAAAGAACATCATGATGACTAGCATCACCGATGGCGTTCTTGGAACACCAAGTCTTTGGAGTTGGGTAACCGGCCACTCAAGTAAATAAGCCAATACAATAGCCACCAACAATGGCGCGATGAGATGACCAAAGAAGTAGATCGTAATAAAGCCGAAGAGAATGATGGCAACCAAACTGACAGCATGGGGATCAGAGAAACGTCGTTTATACCAACGATTGACCATTTCAAGCATCTGACTGCAATTCCTTTTTAGTGACGAGGAGATGATAGTAATTAGAGCAAACCTCAGTGATGACGTCATAGGCTTGCTTAGACAAAAAAGTAACAATATCTTTCATTGAGCTGTTATCAGAGACATAAATTGACAATGATTGCCCTACTTCTAACTTTACACTGTGACGCTTGGCTAATAATAGTGCCATTGGACAGCGCTCTTGGCGTAAATCTAGAATATTAGGTGTCATTCTTGAGCTCGATGCTTATTATAAGGGTCGTATTGTAATCTGTTTTTGAAAACGCGCCATCATTCATTCATCTTCCTTCATGATAGCGCACGCACTCGGCAAAGGTTACATCAGATAAAGAACCAATTTGCATTGCACTTGTCTTACTGTCAGAAGAAACGGAGTATTACTGACTAATATGTTTAAACGCGCTCGCTCAATTGCTTGCTTATGCATCGCAGCTACATTAAGCACCCCAACGTTGGCGAATACCAACAGTTTGGAGCTACCCGATATCGGCACCGCTGCTGGCGGCACCCTCACTATCGACCAAGAACTTATCTATGGTGATGCCTACATGCGCATCATCAGAAGCAGCCAGCCTATCGTAAACGACCCGGTTCTCAACCAGTACATTGATACGCTTGGCCATCGTCTTGTCGCAAGCGCGAATGATGTAAAGACACCTTTCCAGTTCTTTATGATCCGAGACCGCAACATCAACGCCTTTGCATTCTTTGGTGGTTATGTTGCTTTGCACTCAGGTCTGTTCCTGCATGCACAATCTGAAAGTGAGTTGGCTTCAGTGTTAGCGCACGAAATCGCGCACGTTACCCAACGTCACTTAGCGCGTAGTATGGAAGATCAAGCGCGTCGTTCTCCAGCAACCATCGCAGCGCTAGCAGCCTCTGTATTATTGGCCATTGCAGCACCTGAAGCAGGTATCGCAGCTCTAACTGCCACAACCGCTGGTAACATGCAAAGCCAGATCAACTACACCCGTAGTAATGAAAAAGAAGCTGACCGCTTTGGTATCAATACACTGGCGAAAGCAGGGTTCGATGTGAATGCGATGCCACGTTTCTTCGGTCGGTTGGCTGATGAATACCGTTATGCCAGCACACCACCCCCAATGCTGCTGACTCACCCATTACCAGAAGATCGAATCACCGATTCACGCGCTCGCGCTCGCAGCTATCCGCCACTAAAACTGGCCCCATCACTGGACTACCATCTAGCAAGAGCTCGCATTGTCGCGCGCTATGCGGGCATTAATAACGATGCTGCCCTAGATTGGTTTGAACGTAAGCTGAAAAAAGCACCTAAAGCCTTGGTTCCATCATTAGAGTATGGCCAAGCACTGGTTTACTTAGATTCTAAAAAATTAGATAAAGCTGAGCCGATTCTGACCAAGCTCATCAACAGCGATCCAACCAACCTGTTTTATCTAGATGCCATTTCGGATCTTCACATCGAGAAGAAGCAGCCTGAGATTGCGATTAAGGAACTTAAATCGGCACTGGTTCGTCAACCAAACAACCCAGTTCTGACCATTAACTACGCCAATGCACTGATTGAAAATGAATACCTACAGGAAGCCGTTCGCGTATTGCAACGTTACACGCACGATAACCCGAACGACACCAACGGCTGGCACCTACTTTCAAAAGTAAATACAAGCCTTGGTAATAGCGACGAAGAACTGGCTGCTCGTGCAGAGATCTTGGCACTGCAAGCCAACTGGAACAAAGCGATTCAGTACTATACGCAGGCTAGTCAAATCGCAGAGCTCGGCAGCCTAAAACAAGCACGTTACGACGCCCGAATTGATCAACTAATGATTCAGCGTGAACGCTTCTTGTCGTTACAGTAAGTGTATTTATTGGCAGCGGTTCGTTGTCAGAAGAAAAAGAAAGCTCAACGTTACATAGTAAAGAAGCCACTCAAGTGGCTTCAACTGAACAATTGCTTCAACTGAACAATTAAATCAAAAATAATAATGAGGAAGAACCATGTCCGTCGTGATTTATCATAACCCACGCTGCTCAAAGAGCCGTCAAACTCTCGAACTGCTTGAAGCAAACGGCGTACAGCCAGAAGTTATCAAATACCTAGATACGCCTTTAACTATCGAGCAACTTAAAGTGCTGTTCACGCAGCTTGGTTTTGACAATGTTCGCGAAATGATGCGCACCAAAGAAGCGGATTACAAAGAGGCTAATCTTGGCGATGCATCAGTTACCGATGAAGATCTATTCTCAGCAATGGCGACAAATCCAAAACTATTTGAACGCCCTGTTGTTGTTGCGAACAACAAAGCAAAGATTGGTCGTCCACCAGAGCAAGTGCTAGAGATTCTGTAAGCCGATATGAGCATCAACATTCTTGTTCTCTACTACAGCCGCCACGGCAACACACAAGCTCTAGCAAGGCAGATTGCACGAGGGGTGGAGTCCATCCCGGACTGTGAAGCCATGTTAAGAACGGTGAACGACGTGTACACGGTAGAAGAGCAGCCTGATTCACGCTATCAACCAACCGATCCTATTGCCTCGTTACAAGAGCTCCGTTCTTGCGATGGTTTAGCACTAGGCAGTCCGGTTTGGTTTGGCAACATGGCTGGACCTATGAAGCACTTTTGGGACAGCACAACATCACTGTGGATTAATGGCGATCTGATCGATAAGCCAGCTTGCGTGTTTACCTCTTCTTCATCACTGCATGGCGGGCAAGAGACCACACAACAAAGCATGATGTTGCCACTGCTTCACCATGGCATGTTAGTGGTGGGTATCCCCTACTCAGAACCTGCGCTGCACACCACTCAAACCGGAGGCACACCCTATGGTGCGAGTAGTACCGGAGAGAGCGCTTCATTAAGCAAAGATGAAATTGAGTTGGCGCAAAACCTAGGCAAACGTCTAGCGCGCATCGCAATAAACCAGAAGGGAATTTCTCAATGATGTATATGCCAGAGAAGGCGATGTCTCCCACAACCAAGCTATTCCGCTACCTTGCTTTAGCGGGCAACTTGTCGCTTTTATTCTGGGTGATTGCTTGGCAGATGACACTTTCGCCGCACCCTCATCTAAGTAATGTAACGCTTGCGATCGCTTGGGCTATACCGCTGTTACTGCCATTACCGGGCATTCTAGCAGGTAAACCTTATACGCATGCTTGGGCGAACTTTGTCTTAATGCTCTACTTCCTACACGCATTAACTATTTTGTATGTAGACGGTGGCGAGCGCTTATTAGCGGCTGTAGAACTGCTTCTGACGACTCTAGGCTTCGCGGGCAATATCTTATTTACTCGCTTTCGAGCCAAAGAATTAGGCATCAAACTTAAGCGCCTTTCTGAAGTAGAAAAGACCGAGAAAGCTAAGTTCGAGCAGTAGCCTGGATTAGGTTGTCCTGATCTAGTATCAATAGAAAAAAGTGACAACAAACAAAAAGCCCTGCGAGATTTCTCTTGCAGGGCTTTTTTCATGAATTCATTTCAATCGGTCATGTCAGAAGACAATCACTAGCGAACCCATTCGTATACTAGGCTTGGCTTAGCATGTACTGGCGCAACAACTGTTAGCACTTCCGAGCCAGACGTATTCGTTAGCTCAGCATCCGCTTCAGTTGATAACTCACTACCTTTGATGACTTGAACACTTGGGTCAGCTTCGTTAGCCGTCGCTTCTGCGCCATCGTCCAGGGTCGTATCAGTAACAGCTGCTGAATCATCGCCTACAGACATGGTGTTGTCTTGCGTTTCAAATTCAGGGCTCACTTCAGGTTCAATATAAGATTCTTCAACCTTTGCGACTTGGCGAATGCTTTCCACTTCTTGCTCAAACTCTTGTTGAGTCGACAATAAGTGAATTCGAAAAGTTACTTCGTTATTCTGAATTTTCAGAATATCTAAGCTTGCCACCGAGTTTAAACGCTTAAGTGCATTCTCCAATTGGAAAAAGTCTTGTGCATTATTCAGGCTAATAAATTGCGTTAAAATCGACTCTGATGATTCACTTGCTACTGTCACCGCACTTTTACCTGCGTAGTAATTACTGATTTGGTCGACAAGTTTCTTAGAAGTCGTCGCGCTGTTGCCCGATAGCGAACCACTGACTGGCGATTTTGGTGTGCTCGTCAGTTGGTTTGGCTTTTGATCGTATAGCGTCCAACGTAGACCTGAAGATTGAGCTTTTATCACCAGAACAGCATCAACCGGGTAACGCTGACTCGCTTTACTGATCGGTGTAACAAAGCTACCCCAAAGATCAGAGGTCGCGATACCCGTAATGTCATCAAAATCACCCACTGGTAGCGTTAGAGGCAAACCGCGCTCTTTTGCGTTGGTTTGTAAACCTGCCGCTAATTGTGAGTTGGAGTGTTCCCACACAATATTCTTGTCGTAGTTCTGTTCTTCCACCAGCCAAACAAGGATATTTGAGCGAGTATCAGGCCAATACGGCAATTGTGCTTGAGTCAGTAGCGAACGGATTTGAGCGCCGTTAAAACGCATGCGCAATGTTGATTGGTCATTGCTTTCACCAAAACTCATTTGAGACATGTACTGCGAACTCTTACGCATCGCCTTTTGAATCATCTCATTCGAAGCGACATCAGTTTGGCCAGTCGCACGTATCAAAACCTGTTCCATGCCGGTATTTCTTGCCACTTGTTCTGGCTGTTTGTTTTCAGCGTTAATCGCAACTTCAGCACTAAAGATATCTACTTGAGTTAATGCATAACTCGGAGAGGCTAATAGTCCCATCAACAACAATGCTATGTAGCGCATACTGATCCTAATATTCAAATCTTGTGCCTAGATGATAAGCAACTATGGATTGAGGGGCAAGGTCGATAGCGCCCACTGTGTTTAATAACCACAAAATATCACCTGGCCATGATAAATCGCTCACTTATAAACTGAGTTTTTCTAGCTTTGACGAATATAAAATATCACTAAGATAAATAAATTTGATCTATTTGGTGTGGCAATCGATTGCTAAGTGATAGAATCCCGCGAATTTTATTTTTCACTTTTCATATAACGACCATTTTTAAGGACATAACATGAAGAATGCTCTGCAAGGTGCACAAATGCTGTTTGTAGCTTTTGGTGCGCTTGTATTGGTGCCGCTACTGACTGGACTCGATCCCAACGTTGCACTCTTTGGCGCGGGTATCGGTACCCTTTTATTCCAACTTATTACACGCCGTTCAGTGCCAATCTTCTTAGCGTCTTCTTTTGCATTCATCGCGCCTATCATGTTTGGTATTCAAACTTGGGGTGTGGGTGCAACCATGGGCGGCCTAATGGCAGCAGGTGTTGTGTATGTATTAATGGGCGCATTGATTAAAGTACGTGGCGTAGCCTTCATCCATAAACTGCTTCCACCCGTGGTGGTTGGCCCTGTGATCATGGTTATCGGCTTAGGTCTTGCGCCTGTTGCAGTAAACATGGCGCTAGGCAAAACCGGCGATGGTGCGGTTCAACTTATCGATGCAGACGCCGCGTTATGGATCTCGTCTATTTCATTGCTAGTGACGATTGTCATCAGTGTTTTCTCGAAAGGCTTCCTTAAATTGCTGCCTATCTTTGGTGGCATTGTAGCGGGTTACGTAACGAGCTTGGTATACGGCGTAGTTGATTTTACCCCCGTAGCTCAAGCAGCTTGGTTAGCACTACCAAACTTCACGGCACCAGAATTCAACATCAACGCTATCTTCTTTATGGTGTTTGTGGCAATTGCACCTGCTGTTGAGCACGTGGGCGACATGCTTGCTATCTCGAACGTAACCGGTAAAGACTACCTTAAGAAACCAGGCTTACACCGCACTATTACTGGTGATGGTGTGGCAACGATTGCCGCTTCTATGCTGGGCGCGCCACCCAATACAACCTACAGTGAAGTAACGGGTGCTGTAATGCTGACTAAAGCATTCAACCCAGTGATCATGACTTGGGCAGCAGTGACAGCGATTGTTCTGGCTCTAGTAGGTAAGCTAGGCGCTCTTCTGCAAACGATCCCAGTTCCTGTGATGGGCGGCATCATGATTCTACTGTTTGGTTCTATCGCAACCGTAGGCTTGAATACTCTAATTCAGAATAAAGTAGACCTACATAAATCACGCAACCTTGTGATTGTGGGTATTACGTTAGTCTTCGGTATTGGCGGCATGGCATTTGGCATCGGTGACTTTAGCCTACAGGGCGTAAGCTTATGCGGTATCGTGGCAATCCTACTTAACCTAGTCCTTCCAGAAGAATTAGGCGACAACACCGTAGTAGACAAAGCTCAAATCGATTAATTTATCGGTAAGGCTAGATTCAAAAGAATCACAACCTAACAAGATCAAAAAAGGGAGAGCATCGAATGCTTTCCCTTTTATTTATACGGCTAATTAAGCAGGTTCAGTTAAGTTTAAAAACTCTTTAAATTAACTTAAACCGAAACTGAATTACTTAGTACCGAAGATCTTATCACCAGCATCGCCAAGACCAGGAACAATGTAGCCCTTGTCGTTTAGCTTCTCATCGATTGCAGCCGTGTACAGCTCAACATCTGGGTGCGCTTTTTCTAGAGCAGCGATACCTTCAGGAGCAGCAACAAGCACAAGAATCTTAAAGTGCTTACAACCTTTCTCTTTCATAAGGTCGATAGTCGCGATCATAGAACCACCCGTCGCAAGCATTGGATCTACCACTAGAGCAATACGCTCGTCGATGTTAGATGCAAGCTTGTTGAAGTATGGTACTGGCTCAAGCGTTTCTTCGTCACGGTAGATACCCACAACGCTGATACGTGCACTTGGGATGTGCTCAAGAACGCCGTCCATCATGCCTAGACCAGCACGTAGGATTGGCACTACAGTTACTTTTTTACCTTTAATTTGGTCAACTTCTACTGGACCGTTCCAACCGTTAATCGTCACACGCTCAGTTTCAAAATCTGATGTCGCTTCGTATGTTAGAAGGCTACCCACTTCTGTCGCTAGCTCACGAAAACGCTTAGTGCTAATGTCACCCTCACGCATCAGGCCAATTTTATGTTTTACTAGCGGGTGTTTCACTTCAACAACTTTCATTTCCAACTCCGGCAATATTTAAACAAACCTGTAGATTATACACGAACTGTGGGGTTATTTCAGAATCTTTATTCTAATAAAAAAAACCGCGCAAACGTTTGCTCTTGGTAATCAAGCCCTGTTAGAATAGCGCCGTTTTCACATCCAACTTAAGTTCGAGGACTATCCCGTGAGTGGTAATACTTCTTCTCTAAGCTACAAAGACGCTGGTGTTGATATCGACGCAGGTAATGCACTAGTAGACCGTATCAAAGGTGCTGTTAAACGCACTCGTCGCCCTGAAGTAATGGGCGGTATTGGTGGCTTTGGCGCCCTATGTGAACTTCCAACGAAATACAAAGAGCCAGTACTTGTTTCAGGTACTGATGGTGTTGGTACTAAACTTCGCCTTGCTTTGGATCTGAAAAAACACGACACCATTGGTATCGATCTAGTGGCAATGTGTGTGAACGACTTAATCGTTCAAGGTGGTGAGCCGTTATTCTTCCTAGACTACTACGCAACAGGTAAGCTAGATGTAGATACAGCTGCAGACGTTGTTTCAGGTATTGCTGAAGGTTGTGTTCAAGCAGGTTGTGCACTAATCGGTGGCGAAACAGCTGAAATGCCAGGCATGTACGAAGGCGACGACTACGACGTTGCTGGCTTCTGTGTTGGTGTTGTAGAAAAAGCTGACATCATCGATGGCACTAAAGTAGCTGCAGGTGACGCACTTATCGCTGTTGGTTCAAGTGGTCCACACTCAAACGGTTACTCTTTAATTCGTAAAGTTCTAGAAGTTTCTGGTGCTGATAAAAGTGAAGAGCTAGAAGGTCGTACTATTGGTGAGCACCTACTAGAACCGACTAAGATTTACATCAAATCGGCACTTAAGATGATTGCTGAGCATGACATTCATGCTATCTCGCACATCACAGGTGGTGGTTTCTGGGAAAACATCCCACGCGTACTTCCTGAAGGCACTAAAGCAGTGATTGACGGAAAAAGCTGGGAATGGCCTGCTATCTTCAACTGGCTACAAGAGAAAGGGAACGTGGAAACATTTGAAATGTACCGCACTTTCAACTGTGGTGTAGGCCTAGTTGTTGCTCTACCTAAAGATCAAGCAGACGCTGCTGTTGAACTACTGAAAGCTGAAGGCGAAAACGCTTGGGTTATCGGTGAGATCGCAAACTCTGAAGCTGGCGAAGAGCAAGTAGAAATCAAATAAGTGATACGCTCACTTACTTAGTTAATCAATGAGGACCTTATGGTCCTCATTTTGCTATTTAGCCCGCAGAAAACCTTAGTTTATGTAGGTACATTGTAAATACTTCAGTTAACCAATCGCATGACCCACTCTATGAAGAACAGCCATTCTATGAATAACAGTCACTCTAAGAAAAACATCGTCGTTTTAGTCTCAGGAAGCGGAAGTAACTTGCAAGCCATTTTGGATGCCTGTGACAGCCACACGATTGACGCCTCTGTTAAGGCCGTTTTCTCAAATAAAGCGGATGCTTTTGGTCTAGAGCGTGCAAAATCAGCAGGTGTTGACGCTCACTCGGTGAATCCAAAAGAATTTAACTCCCGTGAAGAGTTTGATCATGAATTGATGGTTCAGATCGATGCGTACCAACCCGATCTAATCGTACTCGCTGGCTATATGCGTATTCTGAGTTCAGAGTTTGTTCGCCATTACGCGGGGAAAATGATCAATATCCACCCTTCTCTGTTACCTAAGTACCCAGGCCTACACACCCACCAGCGTGCCATTGATGCGCAAGACAAAGAACACGGCACCAGCGTTCACTTTGTTACCGAAGAACTCGATGGTGGCCCTGTGATCTTACAGGCTAAGGTGCCAGTATTTGAAGATGATGATGCTGACATGTTAGCAAGTCGAGTTCTGACTCAAGAACACTGCATTTACCCTATGGTCTGTAAATGGTTTGCCGAAGATCGTTTATCGATGGTAAACGGGCAAGCTGTCTTAGACGGTAAAGTATTAGGCAATCACGGTTACGCAGAAGAGTAATTCGTATAACGGTTCTCGCAAAGTAAATCACTGAAGAGCAGCCCTTAAAAATCAGAAAACAAAAAGGCCGCTTACTGACTTATTAGTTCAGCAAGCGGCCTTTCTTTTGTTCGGATCAAAAATGATGCTATTCGGAGCGTTTAGCTCAATGGCTCAGTTGGTGCTTGGCTTGCAACCTTTTTAGGTGCATAAGCAACATCTTCCAATGCTTTATGGTTATTGCCGATCAGCTCACCAAAATGAAACAACGCGTATTCGCCCGGCTTCATTCTAAACCACTCTTCATTGCATGTTAGAGGCTGAGTTGCTACCACCGTGACCACATCATTCGGCGTGGTCTCTTCTTGGAAGTTTATCTCAACATCTTCATCAATCAGGCTCGCATTACCAAAAGGCGCGCGTCTTGTTATCCAGTACAAATGATTCGTACAGTAGGTCATCACGTACTCGCCATCACTGAGTAACATGTTGAAGACGCCTTTCTCTCTTAGCTGGTCACAACACTCAGCGACAAAGCGAAACATACCTTCCATGTCTTGAGGTGGCTCAGGAAAACGATCTTCTAGTTGTTTCACTAACCAACAGAAAGACAGTTCACTGTCCGTCTCACCGACCGGTCTGAAACGACCACTAACCAGATCATCGTAATCCGTTAATTGGCCATTATGGGCGAAGGTCCAGTATCGTCCCCAAAGCTCACGGGTAAATGGGTGAGTATTTTCTAGATTAACGCCACCACGATTGGCTTGACGGATATGACTGACAACAGCTTGACTTTTAATTGGGTAGTTTTGAACCAACTCAGCGATCTTGGATTCACAACTAGGGTTAGGATCTTTAAACGTACGAAAACCCTTTCCTTCATAGAAAGTAATACCCCAGCCATCGCGGTGCGGGCCAGTATTGCCTCCACGCTGCATAAGACCAGTAAAGCTAAAACAAATATCAGTTGGCACATTCGCGCTCATACCGAGCAATTCACACATGGTTTAATCTACTCCCTATCAAAACCAATGGAGCCTAAGTTGGGCCCCAAATGTCTTTAAAACTATTATTCCATTTCTTTTTCAACAAGCTGAATCACAATGTGGATGATCTTAATGTGAATCTCTTGGATGCGGTCAGCGTAACCAAAATGTGGAACTCGAATTTCGATATCGGCACAACCTGCCATTTTACCGCCATCTTTACCGGTTAGCGCGATGGTTTTCATGCCTTTAGCTTGAGCAGCTTCAATCGCTTTCAAAATGTTGGCAGAGTTACCTGAAGTCGATAAACCAAACAACACGTCCCCCTTACGACCTACCGCTTCTACATAACGAGAAAATACGTGGTCGTAGCCAAAGTCGTTACTTACACAAGATAAATGGCTAGGATCTGAAATCGCAATACCAGCGTAACCTGGACGATTTTCACGGTATCGGCCAGTAAGCTCTTCCGCGAAGTGCATCGCATCACAGTGTGAGCCACCGTTACCACAAGAAAGTACTTTACCCTCTTGCTTAAATGAATCTGCAATCAGTTTTGCAGCAGCTTCAATTTGAGCAATGTTATGGTCATCACTCAAGAACTTGTTAAGAACGTCAGCAGCTTCGTTCAATTCACTTTTGATTAGGTCATGGTACATAAGGCTTATCTCTTATTTTTTTGATGCAACTTAAAGTGCGCGAAATGAGAACTGGGGGTTTCCCCCTCTTTATCACTGAGTTTACCCACAAACATGAAATAGTGTCGACACTTAAGCCCAAAGATTGCCACCTTTATTAGCCTATCGCTGCCGATCCGCCCAAATATTCGCCACCAACCTCTCACAATTAGAACTTTAACTCTATTGAGATCACTTTTTATCCACTTTAGAGTTTTACAAATATTTAATATTTTGTTTACACTTGACTGGTTAGACCTCTTACCTAAACTTAATAACAATAAGTGATCTCTGAAAAGGAAATCGATCATGAACATATTGCTCTCCCTACTCGGCATGACAGCAGTCTTAAGCGTCTGTCTTTACCATAGAGTTAGCCTAGTACGCGCATTAATCGTATTAACCGGCACAATGGTAGCATTAACACTGTTTGGCGGCGTAGCTGTCACTGGCTGGCTTTGCTATCTCTTAGCCATTGCGATTTTTGCTGTACCGGCAATTCGTCAGACCATCATCAGTCAAAAAGCACTTTCTTTGTTTAAAAAAGTACTGCCTGCAATGTCTCAGACAGAAAAGGAAGCATTAGAAGCTGGTACTGTGTGGTGGGAAGCAGAGCTGTTCAAAGGCAAGCCTGAATGGAAGAAACTTCAAAACATCGCTGACCCTAAGCTGTCTGAAGCTGAGCAAGCATTTTTAGATGGTCCAGTAAATACAGTGTGTGAAATGGTCAATGATTACCAAGTAACGCATGAGCTGGCTGATTTGCCACCAGAAGTATGGCAATACCTGAAAGACCATAAATTCTTCGCAATGATCATCAAGAAAAAGTATGGCGGTTTAGAGTTCTCGGCTTACGCTCAGTCTTTAGTGCTACAGAAGCTAACGGGCGTTTCTAGCGTATTGTCATCAACCGTTGGCGTACCTAACTCGTTAGGCCCCGGTGAGCTATTACAGCACTACGGTACAGAAGAACAAAGAAACCACTACCTACCCCGCTTAGCGGAAGGTAAAGAGATCCCTTGTTTTGCCCTAACCAGCCCAGAAGCAGGCTCAGATGCCGGCTCAATCCCCGATTACGGCATCGTATGCAAAGGTCAATGGCAAGGCGAAGAAGTTCTAGGTATGCGCCTCACTTGGAACAAGCGCTACATTACCCTTGCACCTGTCGCAACAGTATTGGGACTTGCGTTTAAATTACGAGATCCAGACGGCCTACTTGGTGACAAGCAAGAGCTCGGTATCACTTGCGCGCTTATCCCTACAGATTTAAAAGGCGTGAAGATTGGTAATCGTCACTCCCCACTTAACGTACCGTTCCAAAATGGCCCAACCCAAGGTGATGATCTCTTCGTTCCTATCGATTTCATCATTGGTGGCCAGAAAATGGCCGGCCAAGGCTGGCGTATGCTGGTTGAGTGTCTATCTGTTGGTCGTGGTATCACACTGCCTTCAAACTCAACGGGCGGCATTAAATCGGCCGCGCTTGCAACCGGTGCTTACGCTCGTATTCGTCGCCAGTTCAAACAACCTATTGGTCGTATGGAAGGGGTTGAAGAGCCGCTTGCACGCCTAGCAGGTAATGCCTACGTAATGGATGCGGCGAGTAACCTAACGGTTGCAGGTATCGATCTTGGCGAAAAGCCTTCGGTTATCTCAGCAATTGTGAAGTACCACTGTACTCACCGTGGCCAACGCAGCATCATCGATGCGATGGACATCGTCGGTGGTAAAGGTATTTGCTTAGGCCCATCAAACTTCTTAGCTCGTAGCTACCAAGGCGCGCCAATCGCGATTACCGTGGAAGGTGCCAACATCCTAACTCGTTCGATGATCATCTATGGTCAAGGCGCGATTCGTTGTCACCCTTATGTTCTAAACGAAATGGAAGCGGCTTATTCTGAAAGCAGCGATGCTCTTGATAAGTTTGATTCTGCGTTAGCTGGCCACGTTAGCTTTACACTCAGTAACCTCGTTCGCAGTTTGTGGTTTGGTTTAACCGACGGTCGTGGTTCTGATACGCCAACTCCAGTTAATAAAACTGACAAACAAACACAGCGCTACTACCAAAAATTGAACCGCTACAGCGCTAACCTAGCGCTACTGTCTGATATTTCAATGGCAGTACTAGGTGGTTCTTTGAAACGTAGAGAGCGTCTTTCTGCAAGACTGGGCGATATCCTGAGTCAACTCTACTTAGGGTCTGCAACACTTAAGCGTTTTGAAAGTGAAGGCAGCCACGCTGAGGATCTACCGCTAGTACATTGGGGTATGCAAGATAGCTTACGTCAAACTGAAGTCGCGATTGATGAGTTCCTAGCGAACTTCCCTAACCCGGTAATTGGACGCCTACTTCGTGTTGTACTGATGCCATTTGGTCGTATTCGTCGTGCACCCAATGACAAACTGGATAGCCAAGTAGCAAGCATACTACAAACACCAAGTGAAACTCGTTCACGTATTGGCCGCGGTCAATACTTAGAAGCAACGGAATACAACCCTGTTGGTAAAATAGAAAAAGCACTAGAAGTGATTCTTCAAGCGGAGCCTTTATTCGACAAAGTCTGCAAAGAGACGCATCAAAAACGCGCTTTCTTAAGACTCGACCTTGTTGCTCAACTAGGACTTGAGAAAGGTATTTTAAATGAGCAAGAAGCTGCGTTGCTTGTTAGCGCTGAAGAACACCGACTATACACAATTAACGTTGACGACTTCGCACCAGAGGAACTCGCAGCAAAGTCACAATACCCAGGTCAATCGATTGATAACGTGGCCTAGCCAAAGTATCAATTGTATCCGTATGTAATTAAGCAACTCAGTTGCGAAACCAGATACACGAGATAGACCAGAAGCAAAAACGGGACTCATAGAGTCCCGTTTTTTTATATCACAATAAAGTAGTCGCAATGTTACATCCATGAGCTACTTACATCGATGAACTCATTACATCTATGAGCTAAAGCGAACGCTGAATGACCTTGCCAGCGTCGACTCCTGCTTTATTTAGGAGCTCTTAGCTGCATCTCAGGTTGAGCTTGCTTTTTCGCGGTTATTTTACGAATCACAAACCAGATCAATAAACCCAAGAGAATTGCGACAACATTACCGATGGCGATGATGATCATACTGCGTTGTCGGTCATCTTCGCGTTTCTGAAGAATCATCAACTCTGTCGCAATACGTTTTTGTTCGGCAAGCGCTTCTTCTTGAAGGCGTCTTGACTCCGCTAAATCGATATCTTCAACAACGCTGTATGATTGTTCTGTAATTGGAAAGATCAGTGGACGTTGACTTGAAGCATCGGTGGCGTAAACCATCCCTGACCAACTATAAATCCCTAAATCACCATTGTAAGGCACCTCTAAAGGCACTTTCATCGCATCGACTTCAGCTTGCCCTTGCTTATACGTTACATACTCATCAGGGGCTTTGTGTTCAACATGAACGGCTAATGAGCTTGGGGCTATCATGCCCGGCTCACCTGATACGACTATCGTATGAGGTAACCCTTCTTTGCGAGACTGAATAAATGTTGTGGTGAGCGGTGTTGGATAAACCAAGACCTCTTGCTCTTGCGCTCGAAGGAACACACCGTTTCCAGAAGTAATACGCGCACGATATTTGCCCGGCTCAATATCAATCGGCAACGACACAGTAAAAACACCATCTCCGGCTTGTTCATCAAGACCACTGCCATCGTCGGCAAATTCGCCCATCACAACTGGAATTGGCCGCGCCTCTCTCACTAAAGACTCTTCATTTTCAACGAACTTAGTAAACGTAACTTTAAGCTTTACGCGATCTAAAAAATCGCGCAACACTAAAGGTTTGCCGTCTGATGTCAAACGAGCCGTAAATTTAATATTTTCGGTTTGGTACAGTTTGTCAGGGAAGTCATTGGCATCTAAAACAAGGTGAGACAATAGCTTGATATTGTTCTTAGGTGAGACCTTACCAACCGCTTGCCAAGGGCCAGGCATCGGATTGTCGATAGATATGATGTCCATTGATGATTCTTCGTACCAACGGACATTATCGGCATTGTGCCAAGCGTAGTACTTCTTGCCGTCAGGGCGAACCAAAACGACAGGTTTAGAGTTATCGGCTCGATAAATCACAAAGGTGACTTGTTCAATACTGGGATCAACGCGAAAGCGGTTGTCCAATAAACTCATTACGGATTCCGTTGCCGCATGCAAGCTAAAACTTAACAGCAATAAGTAACCGGTAGCCAATACCCTTAACATACTTTCTCCCTACTGACGCCAGAGGCAGCTTCCGCTTTTCTCGACGAGATCTAAACGACTTTGATGCGCTTCTACTTCATCGGCCGTAGCTCGTAAAACCTTTAGGGATTTTCGACCACTTTCTGCTCTTCGGATACTTTCTGCACCGCCATCTTGTTGACCAGCGTTAAATTGCAGCGAAGTTTGTCCACCTGTCATCAATAAATAGACGTCAGCTAGAATCTCCGCATCGAGTAAAGCGCCGTGGAGAGTACGGTGTGAGTTATCAATACCATAGCGGTCACATAAGATATCTAGGTTGTTTCTTTTACCTGGGAATATCTTTTTCGCCATTGCCAAGGTATCGGTAACTTTACAATAGTCATCCGTTTTACCAATCGCAGGATTAAGCTTCTCAAACTCATAGTCCATAAAGCCCGTATCGAAGGGCGCATTGTGAGCCACCAGCTCAGCGCCTTTGATAAAGTCGAGAAACTCTTTGTGAATATCTTGATACTCAGGCTTATCTACCAAGAATTCATCAGTAATACCGTGAACGCCAATCGCCTCTTCTTGAATGGCACGATCGGGTTTGATGTAGACGTGAAAATAACGCCCGGTCAATCGACGGTTGATGATCTCGACGGCACCGATTTCTACGATGCGATGACCCATATAGTGAGGACCACCTTCCGTATTCATACCGGTTGTTTCGGTATCGAGTACTATGATGCGTTTGTTTTCTGCGTTCGCCCCATTTTCTGATTTGGAGTTCGCTGCTGCGTCAACGCTTTGTTCTGGAGTGCTACTGGTATTCATAAGGATATCTGTGTCAGACTATGCCGATAATGTGCTTGAGGTAATAGTATCAAATCATGACGAAACAAGTTGAAATTTTCACTGATGGTTCTTGTTTAGGCAATCCAGGTCCCGGTGGCTATGGCATCGTACTTCGCTATAAAAAAGTCGAAAAGACACTAGCAGAAGGCTTCACACTGACGACCAACAATCGAATGGAAATGCTCGCCGCAGTCATTGCGCTTCAAGCACTCAAAGAACCCTGCTCTGTGATTCTGACAACAGACAGCCAATACGTACGTCAAGGCATCACCCAGTGGATCCATAACTGGAAAAAGCGTGATTGGAAAACAGCAGATAAGAAGCCAGTTAAGAACGCCGACCTTTGGCAAAGGCTCGATAAAGAAACTGCTCGTCATAGTGTTGATTGGCGCTGGGTTAAAGGACACGCTGGGCACCGAGAAAATGAAATGTGTGATGATTTAGCGCGAAATGCAGCGGAGAATCCGACTCAAGAAGATACGGGCTATCAACCAAGCTAACCATCTTTTAAATGAGATGCAGATTTCAGAAACAGATTCATACTTTCCAAACCTGATTGATAGTTTCCTAACCTAATTGATAGCTTCTTAAACTAGTTGATAATTGATTAACCTAATTAATAGATGAAAAGCCGACTATTGGGGGTCAGTTCACTAGTCGGCTTTTTCTGTTTTCAACGGATATGAAGCTTTAGCTGAATCCATGGTACGACGCGTATTGGTCCTAAAGCTTGCTCCAACCGGAGAGAAACGTCGCTTAAGGTGCCAATGTGGCTTGATAGGCTTAAGTGGGTAAGTTCGTTTACGAGCAACAATAAAGTATTGGCTGCCAGCAAAGGAAGCACAGCCACCTAAACTATTCTCCAACCACGTCCACATCGCCTGATACTTACTCATCGGAAATAGTGCATAGGTATCGCAGTGAATCACTTCGTAGTTCAATACACCTAACCAGTCTTTAATTCGGTTTGGCGTGTACATACGTCCACTCCAAGGCAAGCTGTTCTTTCGCCAAGGCAGTAAACTTGCGAGTCCGGTAATACTAAACGGATTGAAGCCGGTAATGATGATATAACCATCGTCCATCATCACTCGGTCGACTTCTCTCAATAATCGATGCGGGTCATTGCTATAATCTAACTGATGACTCAGCACCACAACATCAAAGCTTTTCTCCAAAAAGGGTAAATTATAGACATCCGCTATCACATTATGTAATGGGTTCTGGATATCTAGGTTTACTTGATGTTGAATGTTGCATGTGCAGCTAGAAATCTCACTACTGAGACCGCCAAGCTTGAGCATATGGTAACCAAATAGCTTTGGGCACCACTCATCGAGTCGAGTTTGAATAGATTCTCTCAACCAGTCCCCATTGTGCAATTGTGCCCAAGTGTAAGGACGCTCAAACTTCTTTCTGCTACGTGCTGGCTTCATCAATAACCTGTCTCACTTATTCTGTCTCACTAGAAGTGACTGGAGAATCAATAATGTTACATATCAAAAGCATACCTGCATTTAACGACAATTACATCTGGCTGATTCAAAATAGCGATCGTCGTTGTGCTGTCGTCGACCCTGGTGATGCGGCTCCAGTATTAGAGTACTTAGCACATCATGAGCTAACTTTAGATGCAATCTTGATTACACACCACCACCATGATCACATTGGTGGCGTTCCAGAACTAGTCAGACAGTTTCCAAGCATAGATGTTGTGGGTCCAAGGAATGAACCAATCCCGACCTTAACTCACCCCGTTGATGATGGTGACCAATTAGAATTGTTTGGTGAAGTCTTTTTAGTACTCGGGCTCAGTGGCCACACCGCTGGTCACATTGGTTATGTGGGCGATGCCAAACTATTTTGTGGCGATGTGCTGTTTTCAGCAGGCTGCGGTCGAATCATGGAAGGTACGCCACAGCAAATGTTTGATGCACTGAACAAGATCACAGCACTTCCTCAAGAAACCGAGGTTTACTGTGCTCATGAATACACCGCCGCGAACATCGCTTTCGCACTGGCCGTTGAGCCTGACAACCAACATTTGCAGCAATATCGCGACCAAGTGAACCGACTGCGAGCTCAGAATAAGTCGACCATCCCCACAAATTTGAGACAAGAGAAGTTTGTGAACCCTTTCTTGCGCTATACCGAGCCAAGTGTAGTTAAATCAGTATCTAATCGTACTGAGCAGACCGATCCTTTATCGGTATTTACCGCTTTACGTGCGTGGAAGAACGAATTTTAACAAATACAGACTTGTCACTCATAGGGGGTGGCAAGTATTATCACCGGCCGTTAATTAAAAAGGCTGTAACATGCGAGTTAAGTACAGCTGGGCTTTGGTATTACTACTTTCTGGTTGCCAATTAACTCAGTCAGAGAATCCAGACCAAGCTTCCGAGCAAACCAACACATCTCCTACTAAAGAAGTTTCTCAAGCGAACGCTTCATCAGAAGCAACAGCCAAAGAAGATCAAAAAGTTGAAGCACCTGTCGTTACTCCACAAACACAAGAAGATGTTTGGAAACGTATTGCGATGCAACTTGAAATGGAAGTACCCGACCAAAAGAAGGTTGATTACTACCGAACTTGGTATTTAAAGCACCCTAGTCATCTAAAAACCGTCTCACAACGTGCTGAACCTTTCCTTTATCTGATCACAACTAAGATTGAAGAAAAAGGCTTACCACTAGAATTGGCACTATTACCCGTTGTAGAAAGTTCTTTCGATGCGTTTGCCTACTCTCATGGCAGCGCAGCAGGTCTATGGCAATTCATTTCTGGCACAGGCAAAGACTACGGACTTGAACAGAACTTCTGGTATGACGGTCGTCGTGATGTGGCTGCCTCTACTGACGCCGCATTGGATTTCCTCTCAGACCTTAACCGACGTTTCGATGGCGATTGGAACCATGCCATTGCTGCCTATAATAGTGGCGGCGGTCGCGTAAACAGTGCTATCCGCAAGAACAAGAAGCTGGGTAAGCCAATCGACTTCTTCTCTTTGGACTTACCAAAAGAGACCAGCAGCTACGTACCTAAACTGCTTGCTCTAGCTGATGTGATCGCCAACCAAGAAAAGTATGGCATCGATATCCCTGCGATTCCAAACAAGCCAGTACTGGCCCTGGTTAACCCAAACGAACAGCTTGATTTAGCGATTGCTGCAAGCTACGCAGGTATTCCAGTCAAAGAACTGCAAGGCTACAACCCCGCTTATAACCAATGGGCGACGGCACCTGAAAAACATCAGCAATTATTGCTTCCCCTAGGCTCTGTTGAAAAGTTCAACAAAGAAGTGGCGGCCAATAAAGGCAAAGGCATGAAGTTGGTGCGTTACAAGGTTCAGTCTGGTGACAGCATTAGCGTACTAGCAAGTAAATATAACACCACCAGCAAAGTGATCCGCTCTGCAAACGGTTTGAGCAACAACAATATTCGTATTGGCCAACACTTACTTATCCCAACATCCACCAAAGACGACAAGACATACGCACTAAGCGCTTCAAATCGCCTAGCAAGCACACAGTCGAAGAGTCGTGGTCAATATAAGCTTAGTCATACCGTAAAAAGTGGTGACAGCCTATGGACGATTGCACGCGAAAATAAGGTATCTCACCAATCACTGGCTAAGTGGAATGGTATGGGGCCACGTGACACGCTTCGAATTGGTCAAGAACTGGTCATTTGGAAGAATAGTTCCGACGGTGCCATCATCCGAACTGTCTTTTATAACGTAAGATCAGGTGACACAGTCAGCGGTATTGCATCAAAGTTCAAAGTAAAAAGCGCAGATGTTGTAAAATGGAACGCTTTGCAGAACAAGAAATACCTACAGCCAGGACAAAAACTGAAGCTGTATGTTGATGTAACTAAGGTAAGTGTATGAACCCGTCAAGTAACCCACTCGTCATGCTGTTGGATATATTCCGTTCACCAACAGCTTGTTTCTTAGCGCTTTATCAGCGAAGTGCTTGGGGGTGGCAACCCTACGTCGTATTAATGCTCAGCCCGTTTTTATTCTGGGGTGCTTATTTTTCGAATGTAGATTTTGCATGGTTAAGTGCAGAATTGTCACAACAACTGGCTCAAACAAACCCTGACCAATTGGCGTTACTTGACAGTAATACCCTACTCGCGAGTGAAATCATCAGCGATGTGTTTGGCCGAACATTAACCATCATTCTGTTGGCATTCTGGTTTAATCTAGCAACCAAACCAAGCCAGCATCAACATAGCTTTTGGCGATGGTTTGCAGCGGCATCGGTTGTGATATTCCCGGCTGTTTTAGGTGATGTAGCAAGCTACGCAAGCCTGATACTCAAGCATGGACAAGTGATGAGCTACGCTGCTGACTTGAACAGCTTAAACGGCTTAATCAAGTTACCACTGACCAATGATTGGTCGCAGTTTGCCAGCTCTTTACCACTGTTATTACCATGGTATATCGTGTTGGGTTATGCAGCCGTATTAACGTGGACTGAGTTTGAACGTGGGCAAGCGCTTGTGATTTCAGGCTTACCATGGGTTGGCTACTACCTAATCTGGGCGCTCTACATTTTAATATTTTAAGTTGAAGAGATAAGGCTAGCGAAAACTCTCTAGCCTATTAGCTCCGTTAGATTACCCAACGTAACTACCGTGCGAATGGTTAAGCCCCAATGACTAATAGCTATTTAGCCTTAAAGGTCACTCGCATAGGGTTATGATCAGAAGCGTCCGTAATGGGCGCTTTTGCTTTTTCTACCTCTAGCCCTCGATAGAACACATGGTCGAGCACCAATCCTGTCATAAACTGAGTTCGGTTATCCGGTTCAAAGGCAACCTCCGTCAAACCGACCTGTTCCAACGCGCCTTTCAATACCGCAAAGCGAGCCTCACTCCAGCTATTAAAATCCCCAGCAAAAATAACAGGCCCACGATACTTTTGCAGATTGTCAGTTAAGCTCTTGAGCTGAGCCTCGTAATCTTCCGTACCAAAGGTAAAGTTCACGGCATGGATATTAATCACAGCCAACTCTTCGCCATTGCTTAGTTGGTAACGCGACCAAAGCGCCGATTTAGGCAATTGAAGCCAAGGTTCTTCATGAGTATAAGCACAAGCTTCGATCGGTAAATGCGTCGCTAAGTTAAGTACGCCAGCACTTTGTTCAAAGGCCTCAAACGCATTCACACGAGTGCTTCCCCACTGGCCGCTTGTCACCCATTGGCGAAGCTCTACTGTCATACTCGCTTCTTGCAGCAAGACTAAATCGCTACCTGCCGACAGCTTATTTAACTCACTCTGCCAATTATTTCGGTTTTGCTTGTAGATATTCCACACCGTAATGTCTAGACCATCAGACACATCAATCGCTTTCGGTGCGGAGTTTTGGTAGCAACTGTAGATGTCGTTACTGGTACTTTGAGAGGAAGTGATCAGGTTGGGTTTATTCGGGATCACGAAGATAAAGTGAAAACTAACGACAGCAAGCGTTATCAATAGCGTGATAACAATGATGGTTTTCTTAAACATACAGCACCCTACCAGAAATGAAAAAGGAGCGATAAACGCTCCTTTTAGGGTAATAGTTTTTTTATACGGCGTCTTCGTCTTCTTCGCCAGTACGAATACGTACCACACGTTCAACGTCTGTAATGAAGATCTTACCGTCGCCGATTTTACCGGTTTGAGCCGTTTCGATAATGGTATCAACACACTGGTCAGCCACTTCGTCGGTCACAACGATTTCCAATTTCACTTTAGGTAAAAAGTCGACCATGTACTCTGCGCCGCGATATAGCTCAGTATGACCTTTCTGGCGTCCAAAGCCTTTAACTTCAGATACTGTCATACCCGTAATACCCACTTCTGCAAGTGCTTCACGTACATCATCAAGTTTGAATGGCTTGATAATGGCTTCAATCTTTTTCATGTTCATCCCTTAAACTGTGCGAATAGCTCATTATCGGTTAGCTATAGTAAACATTCAATGAAAAAAGCCAGAGCTTTAAAGCTCTGGCTCGAAATTTATCATCTTGTTTAATCAGCGCTTTGAGAAGGTTTTACTTAAGGCTTGCGTAGTAAGCGGCTAGATTCGCGATATCTTCATCACTCAGCATAGAAGCTTGAGCCTGCATCACAGCGGCCAAGCCACCATTACGCTGTTTTGTTTTGTAAGCGTTGATCGATGAAACGATGTACTGCTCGTTTTGTCCTTTCAGGTTTGGGTAACCTGGGATCATAGCGATACCATCGGCGCCATGACAAGCCGCACAGATTGCTGCTTTAGCTTGGCCCGCAGCAACATCACCTGCCAGAGCGTTACCACTCAATAGTCCAAGTCCGAGAACTAATCCTAGTGTAATTTTCTTCATTGCATATTCCATTAATTATTTTTATTAAAGTGACGGTGAATTGTGACACAAACTTTTTCTACTTGCTCCAAAGCGCTTCACAATCTTGACCTTCGTAGTTTTTATCTACGAATAAGCCTAAAACAGCGATCACTCGATCGCCATCCATTAATATCGGCGTTCTGCGTCTTAACCAACTGGGTACTTGGTATTCCTGAAACAGCTTCTTGAGCTTTCTACTATGCCCGCGCCCAACAGGGTGAGCCGAGAGTCCTTCAGGGTTAAAGATCACTCTTAGTGTTGCGCTTGTATCCGACAAACTAAAGCTTTGCACATCACGGTTGTTAGATTCGCCATCACTCAGTGCTGAATTTAAGCGTAACTCCCCTAAGCCATCGGGTAGCGTCAAACTCTCACCCATTGAAAGATGGCTTTGCCAGTCGGATAAGTCTTTAGTCTCTCTCACCAAATAGAGCTGATGATTAAAGCGTCGAACTTCGGCATCATTCAACACCAGCTTAGGGTTGGCGTCCGCCTGAGCGCATGCGACTTCATCCCAAATAAGCTTGAGCTGCTTTTTACTCGGCATCGGTTGATTGCAATGACTCAACCACATTCTTAGCAGGCGTGCTCGTAACAAGTCTGAGTGTTGAGATAACGCCTCAACGCTTAAGTTTTGGCTATCCCCTAAAGCTTGCTGAAAGTGTGATTCAAGCAACTCATCCAACAGTAACTCTTGCTCTGCACATAATTGAGCACTGCGACTGACCGCATCTCGAAAATTGGGCCATCGCTCAGTCAGCGTTGGCGTTACTTGATGGCGAATAAAGTTACGGTCAAAACGCAGATCCTGATTACTCTCATCTTCCACCCAAGTTAAACCCATGTCGTGCGCCGACGCTTCAATGTCTGATCGAGTCACTGAAAGTAGCGGTCGAACGATAAACGCTTCGCCAAACGACATCACTTTCGCCATTGAAGAAAGTCCTTTCGGACCACTGCCACGCTTCAATGCTAACAAGAATGTCTCAAGTTGGTCGTCGATGTGTTGACCTGTAATGAGAATATCACCAAAAATCAGGTGCTTCTGAAACGCATTATAACGAGCATCTCGAGCCAGCTTTTCTACGCTCTCACCACTGTCGATATCCAGCGAGACTCGCTCTACAGCTAACGAAACTGACAAAGCATCACACCATGTTTGGCACTGCTCAGCCCAGTGATCAGCATTGTTGCTTAAACCGTGGTGAACGTGCACCGCGCAGCACTCAATGCCATGCGTTTGCGCGTACTGCGCTGCTAACTCTAACAAAACTCGAGAATCAACACCGCCACTGAAAGCCACGATCAACCGATGAGGCTTGAGTGCGCTTTGATTAAGTACAGATGTGAAGGTTTCGATTATGTGAGTCATGAGTGAACCATGAGAATAGGTTTGAAGGGAGAATGTTCTAATAATAAAAAAGGGTTGGCACTGAGTCCAACCCTTTCATCATCTTGTTACTTGAAGCTGCCTCATTTCAAGGCACGCTTATCAGCAGTAACCGTAGCTCATTAGGCGTTGGTAACGACGCTCAAGAAGCGATTCGTTGTCAAACTGCTCTAACTCTTCTAGCTGTTTAACTAGCATGTCTTTCATGTTCTGAGCCGTTTGTACTGGATCGCGGTGCGCGCCACCTAGAGGCTCAGGAATGATTTCGTCGATAAGCTCTAGCTCTTTCAGGCGAGGAGCAACTAGGCCCATCGCTTCTGCAGCTTGTGGCGCTTTATCTGAATCACGCCACAGGATAGAAGCACAACCTTCTGGAGAGATTACTGAGTACGTAGAGTACTGAAGCATGTTCACGTAGTCGCCAACACCGATCGCTAGTGCACCACCAGAACCGCCTTCACCAACAACGTTACAGATAACTGGAACTGAAAGGCCAGCCATTACTTTAAGGTTCTTTGCGATAGCTTCAGATTGACCACGTTCTTCAGCACCAACACCTGGGTAAGCACCCGCTGTGTCGATGAAAGTAATAATTGGCATGTTGAAACGCTCAGCCGTTTCCATTAGGCGAAGTGCCTTACGGTAACCTTCTGGCTTTGGCATACCAAAGTTACGGATCACTTTCTCTTTAGTCTCACGACCTTTCTGGTGACCAATAACCATAACAGGACGACCATTTAGACGAGCCATACCACCTACAATTGCTTTGTCGTCAGCGTAAGCGCGATCGCCCGCCATCTCTTCAAATTCTGTGAAGGCATGCTCCAGGTAATCTTTGGTGTACGGACGTTGAGGGTGACGAGCAAGTTGAGCTACCTGCCATGCACCTAAGTCACTAAAGATTTTCTGTTTAAGCTCTAAGCTTTTTTTCTCTAGTTGTTCAATTTCTTTGTCTAGATCTACCGCTGTGTCACCACCGTGACGTGAAACGTCACGTAGCGCTTCGATTTTTGCTTCAAGTTCAGCGATAGGCTTTTCAAATTCTAGAAAGTTCAGGCTCATCTATGAATCCTTGTTGATTCAGCTCCACAATCATGGAGCTAAATTTTAGTTAAATTCGAGTTCTACTTGGCTATTTCCAAGCAGCTGTTTTAATTCGTCTAGTAATGTATCACTTGGCGTCACACGCCATTCTGTGCCCAATGTTAACCGCGCTCTAGCGTCGGCACGCTGGTAGTATACATTGACTGGGACCGTTCCGGCTCTATAAGGTTCTAAGATTTGACTAAAGCGTTCAAAAAATTGACCATTAATTTGGGATTGGTCGATAGATATCGACACCCCACGAGCATATTTCTCACGGGCGCTTCCTAAGTCCATGACCTCGCGCGCGGACATTTTAAGCCCACCATTGAAATCATCAAAGCTGACCTGTCCAGAAACGACCACTATTTTATCTTTTTCGAGCAATTCAGCGTAGCGATCGAGCGCATCCGAGAACAACATCACTTCCATTCGCCCCGATCGGTCGTCGAGGGTCATCAAACCAATTCGAGTTCCGCGCTTCGTGGTCATAACCCTAGCAGCAATGACCAAACCTGCAATCGTTAAAGACTGATCACGACGCGTCGGCGTCGCATCTTTCAAGCGACAGCTGGTGTATTTCGCAAGTTCTTTAATGTAAGCATTCACCGGGTGACCCGTTAAATACAAACCAAGCGTTTCGCGTTCACCTTCTAGCCAAACCTTTTCAGGCCACTTAGGCACTTGAGTATACTTGTGTTCAACCTCTTCCGGAGCGTCGGTCAACACACCAAACATATCAGATTGACCGAACGACTCAGCATGGTGATGTTGGCTTGCTGCCTTAACCGCATCTTTCAAAGATGCCATCATCGCCGCTCGGTGAGGACCTAATCTATCTAAGGCGCCTGACAGAATCAACTTTTCGATAACACGCTTGTTCACTTTTTTCAGATCAAGTCGCGCACAGAAGTCGAACAAGTCTTTAAAGTAACCGCCTTTATTACGCGCTTCGATAATGGCTTCAATTGGGCCTTCACCAACCCCTTTAATCGCACCGATGCCATAAACAATCGCGCCATCTTCATCGACATTGAAGCGGTATAAACCCGAATTAATATCGGGTGGAAGGAGCTTGAGCTTCATACGGAAACATTCATCGACAAGGCCAATAACCTTCTCGGTGTTATCCATATCCGCGGTCATTACTGCCGCCATGAATTCCGCAGGGTAGTGTGTTTTCAACCACAGTGTTTGATAAGAAACCAGTGCGTATGCAGCCGAGTGAGATTTGTTAAAACCGTAGCCCGCAAACTTCTCTACCAAGTCAAAGATCTTCATGGACAGTTCGCCATCAACACCATTGGCTTCAGCACCTTCTTTAAAGGTACCGCGCTGCTTTGCCATCTCTTCTGGCTTTTTCTTACCCATCGCACGGCGCAGCATATCGGCTCCGCCAAGCGTATAGCCAGCAAGGATTTGTGCGATTTGCATTACCTGTTCTTGATACAGGATGATGCCGTACGTTGGTTCTAGTGTCTCTTTAAGCGATTCGTGTTGCCACGTTTCATCAGGGTAAGATACCGCCTCTCGTCCGTGTTTACGGTCGATAAAGTTATCTACCATGCCTGATTGCAGAGGGCCCGGACGGAACAAGGCCACCAATGCGATAATATCTTCAAAACAGTCGGGTTGCAGACGCTTGATCAGATCTTTCATACCGCGAGATTCCAGTTGGAATACCGCCGTCGTTTCTGAATTCTGTAATAGGTTAAATGACGCTTGATCATCCAAAGGAATCGACTCGATACGAACCGGATCTTTCCCCTCTTTCGCCAAACGCGGGTTCACTAGGCCTAGTGCCCAGTCGATGATCGTCAGTGTACGCAGCCCCAAGAAGTCAAACTTAACCAAGCCTGCGGTTTCTACGTCATTCTTATCGAATTGCGTTACCGGGAAGTTGCCTTCCGCATCGGCATAAATAGGTGCAAAGTCAGTAATCGTGGTGGGCGAGATTACAACACCACCCGCGTGCTTACCGGCGTTTCGCGTACAGCCTTCTAGAATTCGACATTTATCAATCAGCTCACGAACTTCTTCATCACCATCATAAAGTTCAGGTAATGCGGGTTCAGCGAGGAAGGCTTTCTCTAGCGTCATACCCGGATCAGGCGGAACCAGCTTAGATATTCGGTCAACAAAGCCAAATGGGTGGCCTAACACACGACCTACATCTCGAATTACCGCTTTCGCAGCCATGGTACCGAAGGTAATGATCTGAGAAACAGCATCACGACCGTACATCTCAGCTACGTGGTCAATAACTTGGTCACGTTTATCCATGCAGAAATCGATATCGAAATCGGGCATAGATACACGTTCTGGGTTCAAGAAACGTTCGAACAGTAAGTCATATTCAAGTGGATCAAGATCGGTGATATCCAATGCGTAAGCCACCAAAGAACCGGCACCAGAACCACGACCAGGACCTACTGGTACATCATTATCTTTTGACCACTGGATAAACTCCATTACGATCAAGAAGTAACCTGGGAAACCCATGTTGTTGACAACTTCAAGCTCGATCTTGAGTCGCTCATCGTATTCAGGCCTGCGTTCAGCTCTGGCTTTCTCATCAGGAAATAGGAATGCTAAACGTCGTTCAAGACCTTCTTCTGATTTCTTAATCAGGAAGTCTTCAATCGCTAAACCTTCCGTAGGGAAGTTAGGCAAGAAGTATTCGCCCAATCGCACGGTGACATTACAACGCTTAGCGATCTCAACACTGTTTTCCAGAGCTTCGGGAATGTCTGAGAAAAGCTCACACATCTCTTCTTCGCTACGTAGATACTGCTGTGGGCTGTAGTTTTTTGGTCGACGTGGATCAACCATGGTAAAGCCGTCGTGAATCGCCACACGGATTTCATGAGCGTCAAACAAGTCTTCAGAAATGAATACCACTTCGTTGGTCGCGACAACTGGCAGGTCTTCTTGCTCGGCTAGTTCCAGCGCAAAGTGCAGATAAGACTCTTCATCCGGACGTCCAGTACGGATCAGCTCCAGATAAAATCGGTCGGCAAAGTGTGTTTTGTAAAACTCGACACTACTTGCAACCAACTCTCGGTTGCCTTTCAGCAACGCCTTACCAATTTCACCTTCTTTCGCACCCGATAAAAGAATCAGGCCTTCGGCATGCTCAATCAGCCACTCTTTATCAATCACTGGCTGATGCTGTACGTGACCACGAAGGTAAGCTTTTGAAATCAATAACGTTAGGTTGTTATAACCCTTGTTACTCGTTGCAATAACGGTGAGTTTGGTCAATTCGTCGCCAAACTCAGGAGACTGCATCAGGAAGTCAGCACCAATAATTGGCTTAACCCCACACCCATGGGCTGTACCGTAGAATTTCACCAAACCACATAGGTTAGTAAAGTCGGTCAGTGCTAGAGCAGGCATACCCATCTCAGCAACTTTCTTAACCAGTGGTGGTACCTTTGATAGGCCATCCACCATAGAAAAGTCACTGTGTACGCGAAGGTGAACAAATTTTGGATCTGACATTATTTTTCCTGAGTTCTAGGCTTGAGCCTAGGATTACAACTGTGTGTATTCTATTTTTTTCTACTGCAAGTAGGCAACTTTATTCGATAGCCAGCTCCAATCAACAGGAAGCGACTATCAATAGGAAGCCAGAGCAATATAAAGTTTAATCAATGCGCTCTAATCAATGCCAAGAACACGTTTTACTGGCTTAAAGCTTTTGCGGTAATGCTCAGTTACACCATGTTTTTCAATCGCTTCGAAATGCGCTTTGGTCGGGTAACCTTTATGTCGAGCAAAACCAAACTCTGGATGAAGTTTATCAAGTTCTTCCATCTCTTGGTCACGAACCACTTTAGCTATGATAGATGCCGCACTGATTTCAGCAACTCGCAAGTCCCCTTTTACAATAGCAAGACCATCCATCGGTAGTTCAGGAACACGGTTACCGTCGATCAGAGCCATGTCTGGCTGAATGCTAAGCCCTGCAATGGCACGCTGCATAGCAACCATGGTCGCTTGTAGAATATTTAACTCATCAATTTCTTGTGGAGAGCAACGGCCAACCGACCACGCCAATGCTTTCTCTTTTATCTCAGGAAGCAGCGCAAGACGTTTCTTCTCTGACAATTTTTTTGAGTCGTTTAAGCCTTCAATAGGGTTATTAGGATCGAGGATAACGGCCGCAGTCACGACATCACCGACTAATGGACCACGACCCACTTCATCCACACCAGCAAACAACTGGTAACCTTGAGGGTATTCAAACGGAGGAAGCTCTTTTTTCTCTTTTACTGCCATCATTATTCTCTTAGTGTCCTGTAAACAAGCGTTTTATGACTCAACAAATGGTCGGTTAATCAGTTTCAATACCGCGTTAGCCGCTTGTTTATCCGCGTCTTTACGGATCCAGTGATGCATTTCAGTAAAGCGCTCAATCAATGGCGCGTTGTCCGTTGAAAGCATCTTGTCGACCGATGGGAAAAGGTAATCTGGGTGACACTCTTCAAGAATGTGTTCTTTTACGATTTCTTCACCCGCTAGGATATTCGGTAACGAGACAAATTCTGTTATCGACAATTTCTTCACTATATAGCCAGTGAGCTTGTTGACCTTGTAGCCTACGACCATCGGGCGCTTAAGCAACATACATTCAAGCGCAACGGTACCAGAAGCTAATAGAACTGAGTCAGAAGCGGTAATCACGTTGGTGGCAGTATCTTCCACTAGTGTGAATTCCAACTCAGGCGCCGTCGATTGCCATATCTCGATAAACTGTTTTTTACGCTGTTCATTAACCAACGCAACAACAAAGTTAATATCAGGATATTTCTGCTTAATACGCTGACAAGTCTCGATAAATGGCTGAGCAATCAAACTCATTTCACCACCACGACTACCCGGCAATACGGCTAACCATTGCTTATCTTGATCAAGACCTAAAAGCTCTCGAGCGTCTCGTTTACTCGGTTCCAAAGGAATTGAGTCTGCCAACGTGTGGCCAACGAATTCACAGGCAACGTTATATTTATCGTAGAACGCTTTTTCGAATGGTAGGAAAGCCAATACCAAGTCGGTTGCTTTATCGATTTTAAAGATACGCTTTGGACGCCAAGCCCATACTGAAGGACTCACGTAATGCACCGTTTTGATGCCAGCGTTCTTAAGATCAAGTTCAAGTCTCAGGTTGAAGTCAGGCGCATCAATACCAACAAACACATCGGGTGGGTTCTGGGTGAAATACTTCACCAGTTCCGCTTTCACTTTAAGTAAGCGAGGCAAACGTCCAAGTACTTCAACCAAGCCCATCACAGCAAGCTCTTCCATTTCGAAAAGAGACTCACAACCAAGCGCTTTCATTTTGGGGCCGCCAATACCGACGAATTCAGCATTTGGGTATTGTGATTTAATCGCTTTAATAAAACCCTCGCCAAGCGTGTCACCCGAGAGTTCTCCGACGACGATACCTACGCGTAGAGGTTCATTCGAAACAAAGTCCGAGCTATTGGTTGCTGCTTCTTGCTGTACCATAGTTTTCCAATTCCCTTGTTGCCTAAAACAAAAAAGACCGCCCAATGAGTAGCGATCTTTTTGTTATACCAATCTGATTAAGTCATTATTGTCGTACTTGATATGATTGGTAAACAATCATATCAAGTATTAACGAATAATACCGCGCTCAGAGTTCTCTAGCATTTCTAGCATAGGAGTAACCGAAGTAAACTCTTTCGCCATTTCAACTAAAGCCGCTTTCGCTTCTTCAAGTGTTTTACCTGAACGGTATAACTCTTTGTACGCTTTTTGTAGTGCACGAATTTCAGGTTTCTCAAATCCGTTACGCTTCAAGCCAACAAGGTTCAAACCAAATGGCGCAGCGTGGTTACCCTGTGCAAGCACGTACGGCAGTACATCTTGAACAACTGCAGAACAACCGCCAATGTACGCATAAGCGCCAATTGAACAGAACGGGTGAATCGCAGACAGCGCCATTACGCCAGCGTAATCGCCAACCGTCACGTGACCGCCAAGGATAGCGTTGTTACCAATGTGAGTGTGGTTACCAACAATAACATCGTGCGCTACGTGAGCGTTTACACAAAGTAAGTTGTCGTCACCAATCACTGTGGTTGCTTTGTCTTGAGTCGTACCACGGTGGATTTGAACGGCTTCACGAATCACGTTGCGATCACCGATCACTACTGTTGTTGCTTCGCCGCCATACTTCTTGTCTTGGTTTTCTTCACCAATCACAGCGTGTGGGAAGATACGGTTTTCTTTACCAATGGTTGTGTGACCTTTAATCACAACGTGCGACATAATCTCTGTGTCGTCACCAATAGTCACAGTACCAGCAATGTAAGTGAAAGGCCCAACCGTCACGTTAGCACCGATAGTTACATCACCTTCGATTACTGCTGCCGGGTGAATTTTCGCTGTTTCATGAATCATATTAAAACTCTCTACGAGCACATTTAAGTTCAGCTGAACACACTACAGCGCCGTCAACTTTAGCCACACCGTTAAATGATGCAATGCCACGACGTTCTTTTAGGAACTCAACTTCGATAACCAGTTGGTCACCAGGTACCACTGGCTTACGGAATTTTGCTTTATCAACACTTGCGAAGTAGTAAAGTTCGTTACCAGAAGGCGCACCAAAAGATTTAAATGCAAGAAGACCTGTAGCTTGAGCCATTGCTTCTAAGATCAACACGCCTGGGAATACAGGAAGCTGTGGGAAGTGGCCTGTGAACTGAGGTTCGTTAACAGAAACATTCTTAATCGCGGTCAGTGTTTTTTCTTTTTCAAAGCTAGTCACACGATCAACCATTAAGAATGGGTAGCGATGAGGTAATAGTTCCTGAATTTCAGTAATGTTCATCGTTGTCTGTTCAGTAGTCAAAGTCGTATTCCTATGTATATTCTTTATTTAATTAGAAGGATTATAAACGAAAAAGACTCGCTGTACGCGAGCCTTTTATTAGAAATGCTGGAATTATGATTCCGCGCTCTTCTCGATAAGTTTTTCAACGGTTTTCAAACGCTTGTTCATTTCATCAATACGATGAACTCGCGTCGCTGTTTTACGCCAGTCTTTATTTGGCTGTAAAGGAATACCAGATGAATACATACCTTTCTCAGTGATGCTGCGCATTACCATCCCCATACCGGTGATTGTAACGCCGTCAACGATTTCAATGTGACCATTAATCACACAACCGCCACCAATAATACAGTACTTACCTATCGTAGTGCTGCCAGCCACAATAGTACCACCAGCAATTGCCGAACCATATCCGATGTGAACATTGTGAGCAATTTGAAGTTGGTTATCTAAGATAACGTTGTCTTCAATCACTGTATCGTCCAACGCACCACGGTCGATGGTCGTACACGCGCCAATTTCTACGCGATTACCAACGCGAACCGAGCCGACTTGAGGGATCTTAACCCACTCGCCTTTTTCGTTCGCATAACCAAAGCCATCAGAACCAATCACTGTGCTTGATTGAATCAAACACGCAGTGCCAATGATCACTTCATGATAAATGCTTACATTAGCCCACAGCTTAGTGCCAGCACCAATTTGAGCATTCTTACCAATAAAACAACCGGCACCAATGATCACGTCATCACCAAGGACAACACCAGATTCAATCACAGCATTTGCACCAATAGACACATTTTGTCCAATGGTTGCATCACCGGAGATTGAAGCTGAATCAGCGATAGCCGCAGCCGGTGCAGGAGTAATGTCCAGCGCTTGAGCAACTTTAGCAAAAGCAACATAAGGGTCATTAACCACAATTACATTGGTTTTACACAGTTCGCGTTCACTCTCTTTAACCATAATAGCGGATGCTTTACAGTCACCTAGGTGTTTGCTGTACTTCACGTTAGAAAGGAACGTAATGTTTCCTTCTAGCGCTTTATCCATAGGAGCAACCGCTGAAACAGTAATAGTACCGTCTCCGTGTAGCTCTCCCCCGGTAATCGTTGCCAATTCGGCTAAAGTCAGATTCTTCATAAAACTTATTTCAGTGCTTTAATTACTTTCTCAGAGATGTTGTATTCTGGCTTGCCATATTGCAGAGCTTGAATATCAACAATCATGTCGTAGCCTTCTTTCTCTGCAACTTTAGTTACAGCATCTTGAATCACTTTGAATAGCTTCTGCTTCTCTTGTGCTTCACGACGTTGGCTTGCTTTTTCTAGTGCTTGAGCTTTGATTTTGTACTTACTGTCTAGTTGACCGACTTCGATACGAAGCTTCTCAACTTCGTCAGGACCTAGTAGTTCACCATCACGCTTAAGCTTTTCAATCTTAGTTTTTGCTTCTGCTTGAATGCTCTGCAGCTCAGCAGCTTTATCTTTGAACTCTTCCTGCATTTTTTGAAGAACAACCTCGCGCTGAGGTAGAGCCTGGAATACTTGTGCAGTGTTTACATAACCCACTTTTTGCGCAGCTTCAGCAGCTGTTGCAAAGAAAGAAGAGCTAAGAACTACAAGGCCTAAACCTGCTGCTTTAATCATATTTTTCAAAATATTGTCCTTTAAATATTAGAAAGTTCTACCAATGGTAAATGTGAAGAATTCTTCATCATCACCTTCGTAAATTTTAACGGGTTTCGCTAGAGAGAAAACCAATGGGCCCATCGGCGACATCCATTGAAGGGCTGCACCATAAGATGAACGGTAATTTGTTGGATCAGAGTAATCGTAGTAATACTGGCTGCCACTGTTAGGTGCACCACGGTCTACGAACTCGGTATCCCATACACTTGCCATGTCAAAGAAGACACTGGTTCGAATCTGGCTACGTGCTTCATCAGAAGCAAACGGCGTAGGTACAATTAACTCTAAACTTGCCAAGGCAACCGCATTACCACCAACCGAATCATCGGTTGCAGAGCTGTACGTTGGGTTGTTACCCGTACTGCTCCCGTAAACGGCTTTTGGACCCGCTGAGTTAGAGCCAAAGCCACGCAACGTTGTAAAGCCACCTGCGTAGTAGTTCTCGTAGAATGGGAACAAGTTATCATTACCATCCGTTTGACCGTAACCATTACCATAGCCTAATCGGCCACGCATCAAAAGTGTGAACTCATGCTTTTTAGTCAGCGGGATGTAATGTTTTACATCGTACTGCAATTTGAAGTACTGGGCATCAGAGCCTGGTACAGTCATTTTAGCGAAAGCACGTTGGTGGTTACCCTCGGTTGGGAAGAAACCACGGTTAAGGTTGTTACGAGTCCAAGAGATATTGATATCGAAGTCATCGGTTAAGATGTTTTCGTCACCATATTGGTTAATACTTCTCGCGAACTGTTCCACTTGGATATAAGTCGGAACGTTACCGATCTTGTTGTGCGTATAGCCAACACCAAATTCGATACGGTTCAGCTCATCCATAGGGAAGCCCCATGTCAGGCTGGTACCGTAACTTTGGTTGGTATAGTCGACAATACCCGCTTCAGAGGCTTCGAATTCGTTGTAGAAGATCTTACCGCCTAAGCTCACACCATCAAGGTTCCAGTATGGGTCACGGTAGTCTAAGCTCACGTTCTTTTGGTAATCGTTCATCATGGCACTTACGCCAACACGGTTACCTGAACCCGCAAAGTTATCTTGTTGCAAACCAACTTGGAAGCTGACACCTGATTCGGTACCGTAACCAACACCAAAGTTGATGCTGCCTGAGTTCGCTTCCTTGACGTTGTAAACCAAGTCGACTTGGTCTTCACTGCCAGGAACACGCACTGTTTGTACATCAACCGTTTCAAAGAAACCTAAACGGTTAAGGCGGCTCTTACCGGTGTCAATTGACTTAGAGTTAAGCCAGCTGCCTTCCATTTGACGCATTTCACGGCGTAGTACTTCATCTTTGGTCGAGTTATTACCCGTAAATCGAATATCACGAACGTAGATACGGCTGCCCGCTTCTACATTAATCACCAATGATACTTCTTTGGTCTCATCGTCAAATTCAGGAATAGTACGTACTTGTGGGTACGCATAACCAGACTCACCAAGAATACGCTTTACGCCCTCTTCTAGTGATGTAACAGAAGAGCCGTTGTACGTATCGCCGTCTTCAAATGGTACTAATGCTTCAAAATCAGCCTCACGGCCAATCAACTCACCGCGAAACGCGACATCTTTAACGGTGTAGGCTTCGCCTTCATCAATACCAAGCGTGATATAAACGCCTTTCTTATCTGGAGAGATCGCTACTTGTGTAGAATCCACCTTAAATTTAAGGTAACCACGGTCAAGGTAGTACGATTTCAACGCTTCGATATCACCCGCTAATACTTGCTTCTGGTATTTTTCATCCGCAAGGAAATTCCACCATGCAACATCAACATTCAGGTTGAAACGGCTCAGTAGCTCAGCATCAGAGAAGACTTCATTACCAATAAAGTTGATTTGCTGAATCTTAGCGGATACGCCTTCAGTAAATACAAACTTAAGGTCAGAACGGTTACGTGGCAAAGGTGTCACAACCGCTTTTACTGTCGCGTTGTACTTACCAACACTGTAGTAAAAATCTTCAAGGCCTTTCTCGATGTTACTCAGCGTTGTGCGGTCAAGGGCTTCACCTTCACGAACACCAGATGCATCTAGGTTCTGCTGAAGTTGCTCTTCTTTGATCGCTTTGTTCCCTGAAAATGAAATGCTTGCGATGGTCGGTCGTTCTTTTACTTGAACAACTAAAACACCTTCATCGCGAAGGACCTTAACATCCTCAAAGTTACCTGAAGCATACAGTGCACGAATGATCTCAGATACATCGCCTTCATCCACTTCATCGCCAATACGCACTGGCATCTTCAGTAGAGCTGCACCAAGTGCAACACGCTGTAAACCTTCGATCTTGATATCTTGAACTACAAAGTTTTGTGCTCCGTTCGCAGCCACACTAGTGGCCAATAGACTTGCGAACAGAATTTGCTTAATCGCCATACTTATTCTAATTATTCCTTGCTACTACCAATGCCTGTGAGAAACCATTCACAGACGAGTAAAATCATTAAATATTGCCAGAGCCATCAAAGAGAAGAGGATTGCACCTCCCACTCTGTATCCCATTTCCTGAATTTTTTCAGGGACAGGTTTACGAGTAATGGCCTCAATAGCGAAAAAGAGCAAATGTCCGCCATCAAGCATAGGCAGCGGAACCAAATTAATAATACCCAAATTGACACTAATCAGAGCCAAAAAGCCTAAGAAGTAAACCAAACCGTAATCGGCGGTTGTACCTGCGCCTTTAGCAATTGAAATCGGGCCACTCAAGTTGTTTAAGCCGACATCGCCAACGATGAGCTTCTTGAGCATTGTCAGCGTCAAACTAATGATTTGACCTGTTTTATCAAATGCTTTTCCTACAGACTCAATTACACCAAATTGTAACTCAAAGCGATAATCTTCTGGCCATTCTGCGACTTCTGGAGCAATACCCGCATAGCCGATTATTGAACCATCAGAAAGCTCTCGACTTTTTGGCGTCATAGACAACGACTGTTCAAAACCATTACGCAGTACAATAAGGTTCATGGATTTCATCGGGTTCGAGCGAATCAACTCAACAACCGACTGCCACTGTTCAATTAGCTGCCCATTAATTTCAACAATTTTGTCACCAGCTTCTAGCCCCGCAGAGTATGCAGCGCCATCATCAATAACTTGAGCAAGCACTGTTGATATCTCTGGAGAGTACGGTCTAAAACCAAGCGTTGTCATTGCAGACTCAGTTTCTGGGTTGAACGACCAGTCTGAAATATCCAATGTCATCTGTTGCTCAAAGCCAATATCGTCTTGAGAAGAGACCGTTACTGTCATGGATTGGTCACCAATATGTGATATCAAACCCATATTGACTGATTCCCAATCTGCGGTTTTGATTCCTGAAATAGATTTAAGTTCCATTCCAGTTTCAATTCCGGCTTGTGCAACAATAGATTGCGGGGTGACCTCACCGATCACCGGTTTAACCGCAGGCACGCCAATCAAAAATACCAGCCAATACGCAAACACAGCAAAGATAAAGTTAAATGCTGGGCCTGCACCGACTATCGCCGTGCGTTTCCACAATGGCTTCTTGTCAAAAGCGTATTGCTGTTCTTCTTCAGAAAGGTCGTCAACACGCCCATCGAGCATCTTAACGTAGCCGCCCAGCGGAATCACTGACAAGCTGTATTCAGTACCATCACGGCCGATCTTGCTCCAGATTGATTTACCAAAACCAATCGAGAATTTTTCTACTTTCACACCACAACGACGAGCAACCCAGAAGTGTCCAAACTCATGAACAGCAACCAGAATACCAAGCGCTACAATAAAAGATGCGAAGTTCCACAGAATTCCACTCATGTTAGCTGCTCTTTAATAAATTGAATGGCTATTTGACGAGACATATTATCTAGCTCAAGAAGGCTTTCCAAGCTATCTAAGCCCTCAGAGCTATATTGTTCACATACTTTGCTCATAACATACTCGTTAATGACAGCAATATCGGTAAACTTAACCCGATTATTCAAAAAGGCATCGACTGCAATTTCATTGGCAGCATTAATTGCTGTTGTTGCATGCTGCCCTAGGTAGCACGCTTCAATTGCTAACCTTAAACATGGGTAACGGCTAAAATCGGGTTCTAGAAAAGTAAGCTCACCCACTTTGGTGAAATCCAGAGGCTTAACACCGGCTTCTGTACGCTCAGGATAAGACATCGTCAAAGCGATTGGCGTCGCCATATCGGGTTCACCCATTTGAGCAAGTACCGAGCCATCCTTGTACTGGACCATTGAATGAATCACAGACTGAGGATGAATAATGACTTTTAACTGTTCTTGAGAAGCATTAAATAGCCACTTAGCTTCAATGTACTCAAGACCTTTATTCATCATGGTCGCAGAGTCAACAGAGATCTTAGGGCCCATAGACCAGTTAGGGTGTGCAATAGCGCGAGCCGGTGTTACCGATTCTAACTCAGCAACATCCGTATAGCGGAAAGGGCCGCCAGAACCTGTCAAGAGAATATGGTTGATACCGTTCTCTTCCAGATTACAACGGCCTAGATGGGTTTGTACGTTTTGCGGTAGGCATTGGAAGATAGCATTATGCTCACTGTCTACAGGAAGTAGTTCAGCACCGTACTTTTCCACGGCATCTATAAACAACTGTCCAGACATCACCAAGGCTTCTTTATTAGCAAGTAAAATACGCTTACCAGCCTTAACCGCAGCCATCGTAGGAAGCAAGCCTGCTGCTCCCACAATCGCAGCCATTACCGTGTCCACTTCCTCTAAAGAAGCGACCTGACACATGCCTTCTGGGCCTGAAAGTACTGTAACGTTAGGGTAATTAGCGGACAGCATTTCAGTCAGCTGAGATGCTGCATCAGGGCAAGCCATAGCAACATAGCTTGGTTGCCACTTTTCAACTAACGCCAACATCTTTTCGACATTCGACCCGGCAGCCAGTGCCACGACCGAATAGAGATCTGGGTTTTGTTCAACGACTTTTAGTGTACTTGCACCAATTGAGCCGGTAGCGCCAAGGATAGTTAGATTTCGCATCACATATGACCGTAGAAATGAAATAAAGGGCAGAATCACTGCCCTTTATTATTAGAATGCTAAATAAAGCAGAGCAAAGACAGGGAATGCAGCCGTTAAGCTATCTATTCTATCAAGTATACCACCATGACCAGGAATCAGATTACTGCTGTCTTTCACCCCTGAAACACGCTTAAACATGCTTTCAACAAGGTCACCAAGAACAGAAATAACGACAGTCACAAGGGTAATTACAATCATGTGAAGAGGACTTGTGAATTGGATATCAAATAAGTCAGCAAAAATCCAAGCTATGATCACTGCTGTAATAATGCCACCAATAAGACCTTCAATCGTCTTATTAGGGCTTACCGCTGGTGCCATTTTACGCTTACCAAAACTCTTTCCTGAAAAATAAGCACCGCTGTCAGCTGCCCAAACGAGCAAACAAACAAACATCACCAATTTTGCACCGTGGTAAGGATCAACATCGATACCGTTAGCGCGCAGAATAACCACACTCCAAAAAAATGGCAGCAGAGTCAGCACGCCAAATGCGTGACGAAGGAGAGAAGAATCTTTCCATGCGGGCATAGACTTAGGATAAGTCACTGCCATACCACTCGCTATTACCCACCAAATAGAGCCAATCGTTAGAATGGTGTAGTGAGCGCTAGATAAATGATTAAGGCTAAATGCATCAAAAGGGATAAAAGCAAAACTTGCAGCACTGACTACAACCGTTGGAATCAGCGCTAAATAACGCGATTTGCTTTCAACAAACTGAGTCCACTCCCAAAAGCCCAATAGCGAGATTACTGCTAGTGAAAGAATAAACGTGGGAAGTGATAACTCGAAAATACCTAGAATAACTAGGGGAGCTAAAATCAACGCCGTAATAATTCGTTGTTTCAAACCAAAAAATCCTTATTAACTGTCCATCAGAGCTTTAATTTGCTCACCAGTGCATCCAAAACGACGCTCGCGGTTTACAAACCAAGTCACAGCTTCTACTAAGCTGTCTTCATTAAAGTCTGGCCAGAATTGTTCAGTGAAATACATTTCGGCGTAAGCCAATTGCCAAAGCATAAAGTTACTAATGCGGCACTCGCCACTGGTGCGGATAAGTAGGTCAACTTCAGGAATATCTGCCATAGTCAGGTGCTGTGTAATCATAGCTTCATCAATGTCATCTACATTAATATCGCCAGACTTTACCTGTTGAGCAATTGAGGTCATTGCCTGCTGGATATCCCACTTACCGCCATAATTAGCAGCAATATTAATAACCATACCCGTATTGGTACTAGTCAAAGCTTCTGCTTCTTCTATCTTCTTTTGGAGTCGATCATTGAAACGACTTTTATCACCAATAACACGCAATTGTAGATTATTTTTATGAAGTTTTTTTACTTCACTCGACAGCACTGAAATAAACAGTTCCATCAAGATACCGACTTCTTCTTCAGGACGACGCCAGTTTTCGCTACTAAACGCAAAAAGTGTAACGGCCTTAATGCCAAGTCTGGCAGATGAAGAGATGGTTTTACGAACGGCTTGAACACCGTTTTTATGACCAAAGACGCGAGGCTTGCCCTGAGCTTTTGCCCAGCGGCCATTACCATCCATAATGATAGCAATGTGTTTAGGAAGAGAGTCTGTGAACGCTTGAGAATTATGCATAAAAGAGTGAATCAAATTCTAATAGTCGAACAGAGTAGCATAAAAAAACGCTGAACCGTGAGTACAGCGTTTTTCCGGAAAGAAAAGAATATGGAAAATTAAACTTCCATCAACTCTTTTTCTTTAGTTGCTAGAACTTCATCTACGTTCTTAACCGCAATGTCAGTTAGCTTTTGAATTTCGTCTTGTGCTCTACGATCTTCATCTTCAGAGATTTCTTTGTCTTTCAGAAGTGCTTTTAGATCGCCATTCGCGTCACGACGGATGTTACGGATAGCAACACGGCCACCTTCAGCTTCACCACGAACGATTTTAACAAGGTCTTTACGACGCTCTTCCGTTAACGCTGGAAGTGGTACACGAATAACCGTGCCAGCAGACATAGGATTTAGGCCTAAGTCAGATGTCAGGATTGCTTTTTCAACTAAAGGAGTCAGTGTTTTATCAAACACTGTAATTGCTAGTGTACGTGCATCTTCTGCAATAACGTTAGCAACTTGAGCCAAAGGCGTTGGTGCACCGTAGTACTCTACAGTAAGACCAGACAGTAGGCTTGGGTGAGCACGGCCTGTACGAATCTTTTGCAGGCTATTTTTAAGTGCGTCTACACTTTTATCCATACGCTCTTGAGCGTCTTTTTTGATTTCGTTAATCACAATTTCACCTTGATTATGTTCTTTCTTCAAGAAAGCTTTTTATTTGGAGTGATAAGGATAAGCTTACCAAAGCATAACACTTCAGTAAGCCCGAAAAATTAGTCAGCGTCGCTGATTAATGTACCTTCAGTTTCACCCATAACCACGCGACGTAATGCGCCTGGTTTATTCATGTTAAATACACGGATTGGCATTTTGTGATCACGTGCTAGCGTAAATGCAGCCAAATCCATCACTTTAAGTTCTTTTTCAAGAATAGTGTTGTAAGACAACGTATCATACAGCTCTGCGTCTGGGTTTGCTACTGGGTCAGCAGTAAATACGCCATCTACCTTTGTCGCTTTTAGAACTACGTCAGCTTCAATTTCGATACCGCGTAGACACGCAGCAGAATCTGTAGTGAAGAATGGGTTACCAGTACCAGCTGAGAAGATCACAACACGACCTTGACGTAGTTGGCTGATTGCATCAGCCCAGTTGTAGTCGTCACACACACCTTTAAGAGGGATAGCTGACATTACACGTGCATTTACGTAAGCACGGTGCAGGGCGTCACGCATTGCAAGGCCGTTCATTACCGTTGCTAGCATACCCATGTGGTCACCAACAACGCGGTTCATACCTGCTTCAGCAAGGCCTGCACCACGGAAAAGGTTACCGCCACCGATAACAACGCCTACTTGAACACCTAGTTCAACCAATTCTTTTACTTCTTGAGCCATACGATCAAGGACCGTCGCGTCAATACCAAAACCTTCTTCGCCTTGTAGTGCTTCGCCGCTAAGTTTTAACAGAATACGTTGATACGCCGGTTTAGGGTTCGTAGTCATGGAGTTTACCTTCCAAAGAGTTGATGATTAACAGTCATGGATAAAAACTGAAGAGCTCAGTTTGCATTCATAACAGCTAACAGCCGAAAAATAATTCATTATTCATAAAAAGACCGCAGCATTTGCCACGGTCTTTTTCAATCAATACACTAAGGATTAACCTTGTTGTACCGCTGCAACTTCGTCTGCGAAGCTCATTTCAGCCGCTTTCTCGATACCTTCACCAACTTCTAAACGAACGAAGGTAGTAACTGATGCGCCTTTCTCTTTAAGAATGTCAGCAACAGTTTTCTTAGGTTCCATGATGAAAGCTTGACCAGTAAGAGATACTTCGCCCGTGAATTTCTTCATACGGCCGATAACCATTTTCTCAGCGATCTCTTGTGGTTTGCCTTCGTTCATAGCGATTTCAACTTGAACAGCTTTTTCTTTTTCTACTACGTCTGCAGGTACGTCAGATGGGTTAACGTACTCAGGCTTAGAAGCAGCAACGTGCATAGCTATGTGCTTAAGCGTTTCAGCTTCGCCTTCACCAGCAACAACAACACCGATTTTCTCGCCGTGACGGTAAGAAGCTAGTGCAACACCTTCAACAAGCTCAACGCGACGGATGCTGATGTTCTCACCGATCTTAGTTACTAGAGCGATACGTGCGTCTTCAAATTTAGCTTGAAGTGCAACGATGTCTAGACGTTCAGCTAGAGCAGCTTCAGCAACTTCGTTAGCGAATGCAAGGAAACCTGCATCTTTAGCTACGAAATCAGTTTGGCAGTTCACTTCAAGAAGAGCAGCAACGCCAGCGTCTTCTTTAATGATGATTGTGCCTTCAGCAGCAACGTTACCAGCTTTTTTAGCTGCTTTCGCTGCGCCAGATTTACGCATGTTTTCAATTGCTAGCTCGATGTCGCCTTCAGCAGCAACAAGCGCTTTTTTACATTCCATCATGCCCGCAGCTGTGCGTTCACGAAGTTCTTTAACTAGAGCTGCAGTTACAGTTGCCATTCTCTATTCCTCAGTAAATTCTAAAAAAGATAAAAAACAGGGGCCTCATTAATTGGCCCCTGATATTGACTGTATTCAGTTCTTAAGCCATCGATTATGACCGCTTAATGTGAACTAAATATGGCTCAGAGCCGCTATTATTCAGCTTCTACAAAACCGTCTTTTTCAGCAGCTACAGCAGCAACATCTTTGTTACGACCTTCTTTAACCGCGTCTGCAGCAGCGTTTAGATAAAGCTGTACTGCACGGATTGCATCATCGTTACCAGGGATAACGAAGTCAACACCGTCTGGGTTAGAGTTAGTATCAACTACAGCGTAAACTGGGATACCTAGGTTGTTTGCTTCTTTAACTGCGATGTGTTCGTGATCAGCATCGATAACGAATAGAGCGTCAGGAAGGCCGCCCATGTTCTTGATACCACCAAGAGATTTCTCTAGCTTCTCCATTTCACGAGTACGCATTAGAGCTTCTTTCTTAGTAAGCTTGTCGAAAGTACCGTCTTGAGCTTGCGCTTCAAGTTCTTTCAGACGCTTGATAGACTGACGAACAGTTTTGTAGTTCGTTAGCATACCGCCTAACCAGCGGTTGTTAACGTAGAACTGGTTGCTGTTGATAGCAGCTTCTTTAACAGCTTCAGATGCAGCACGCTTAGTACCAACAAAAAGAACTTTACCTTTCTTCTCGCCAACTTTAGCAATTTCAGCTAGAGCTTCGTTGAACATTGGTACAGTTTTTTCTAAGTTGATGATATGAACTTTGCTACGAGCACCAAAGATGAATGGCTTCATTTTTGGGTTCCAGTAACGAGTTTGGTGACCGAAGTGAACACCAGCTTTAAGCATATCGCGCATTGATACAGTTGCCATTTTAAAATCCTCTATGGGGTTAGGCCTCCACACTCCCCATGAATCCGACCCCTAACAACTAACCACTTTTCAGCCGTTATCTGTGTTGTTGAGGCACCCCGGAACATGTGTCGGAATGTGTGTGATTTAAAGAAATAAGTTAGTGGACACAAAGCTTGTTTCGCCAAATGGAGAAAACAGTCCTGATGTCCGGCGCGCTTTATACCATATTTGGTCTATCTATGGCTAGAAAAAAATCTAAAAATGGCGACTGCTATACTGATCTTTGACACTGTATTTCTCTTATAAAGAGTATCAATAACACAAGAGACAAACTGTATAAATTTGAACACTATTCAATCAGACTTAGTAATGTCCACCCGCATTATATGGGTATCAGAATGTTGCGCTAAAATACTGCACTGCTAGAATAGCCCCAATATGCACACTTAGGTGCTACCAAATTTAAGAGATATGCAATGGCTGTAAAAATTAAAACTGCTGAAGAAATTGAAAAAATGCGCGTTGCCGGCAAGCTGGCTTCAGAAATTCTAGAGATGATTGAACCTCACATCCAAGTGGGTACAACGACAGAAGAGCTAAACCAAATCTGTCATGAGTACGCTCTAGAAAGAGGCGCATACTCAGCACCACTTGATTACCACGGTTTCCCTAAGTCAATCTGTACTTCTATCAACCACATCGTGTGTCACGGTATTCCAGCATCACAAGATGAGACGGGTAGCACAGGTCAATTCAAACCTGCAGTACTAAAAGATGGCGACATTCTAAACGTTGATATCACTGTGATTGTTCCTGATGACGAAAATGCTGATCTAAGTGTTCGTCCACAAGGCTACCACGGTGACACATCTAAGATGTTCCTTGTGGGTGAAGTTTCTCCAGCAAACAAACGTCTGTGTATGGTTGCTCAAGAAGCACTTTACGAAGGCATGCGTCAGGTTAAACCAGGTGTTCAACTTGGCCAAGTCGGTACTGCTATTGAGAAGTACATCAAAACAAACAACAAGAACAACCCACGCGCTAAATTCTCTATTGTAAAAGATTACTGTGGCCACGGTATTGGTTCTGAGTTCCACGAAGATCCACAAGTCGTTCACTACAAAAACAGTGACCGTACCGTACTGAAAGCAGGCATGTGTTTCACTATCGAGCCAATGATTAATGCGGGTAAGTTTGGTTGTCGTCTAGATGACGAAGATAGCTGGACAGTGTACACAGCAGACAGCAAGAACTCAGCTCAGTGGGAACACACTCTAGTTGTAACGGATACTGGTTGTGAGGTACTAACACTACGCAGCGACGATACGATTCCACGTATCATGAAGAACGCTTAGTTCAACAAGCTGAATACCTCAGACTTTTAAAAATATCCTCGCATGTCGAGGATATTTTTTTATCCGCTCAATTTCGATTTTCCATCAGCTTCTGTTAAATTGTTTACTATTCTCATTTGCTTGCACGGATAGCAGACTATGCCTTATCAATGCCCTATTACGTTCAATGACGAACAAATTGAAATCTGCGAATTAAAAAACCAACTCGAAATCTTCACGCAGTATCAGAAAGATGAATTTCTGAATCATCATCCAGTGACAGACTTAGTGTTGCTACGCTCTGAATATATGGATTTGCTTCTCAACCGATTATGGGATCATTTTGGATTTAGCAAACTGCCTCATATTGCGTTGGTCGCTGTGGGTGGCTATGGTCGCGGCGAACTGCACCCGTTATCCGACATTGATATCTTAATCGTATCGCAAAAGACACTACCTCCAGCGCTTGGTGAAAAAGTCAGTCAGTTCATCACGCTACTTTGGGATTTGAGACTCGAAGTTGGCCACGCAGTGCGTACCATTGCTGAATGTATTGAGATTGGTAGTGACGATTTAACGGTTGCGACTAACCTGCAAGAATCGCGCTTACTGTGTGGCAGTGAAGACACCTTCCAAGAGCTGAAACTAAAGATTCATTCCGATTCATTTTGGCCAAGTGAGACCTTTTACAAAGCCAAAATTCAAGAACAAAGAGAGCGTCATGCTCGTTACCACGACACCACCTATAATTTAGAACCGGACATCAAATCGACCCCGGGAGGGCTCAGAGACATCCACACCCTGAGCTGGGTTGCGCGTCGACATTTTGGTGCAACTTCTTTATTGGAGATGAGCAAATACGGCTTTCTAACCGATGCTGAATATCGTGAGTTGGTCGAGTGCCAAGATTTCTTGTGGCGTGTTCGCTTTGCACTGCACATTGAACTGCGCCGTTACGACAACCGCCTCACGTTTGCCCATCAAGCTCAGGTAGCGGAACACCTGGGTTACAGTGGTGAAGGCAACCGTGGCGTCGAGATGATGATGAAAGAGTTCTATCGAACACTTCGTCGCGTAGCTGAGCTCAATAAGATGCTGCTTAAGCTGTTCGATCAAGCGATCATCAATGGCGGTCAAACACAAGAAGCCGAGATTCTCGACAACGACTTCCAACGTCGAGGTTCATTGATCGAAGCGCGTAAGCCGGCTCTATTCCAAGCGAGACCAGAAACGATTCTCGATATGTTTATCCATATCGCGAATGACTCTTCTATCGAAGGGGTAAGCCCACCAACATTGCGACAACTGCGAACCGCACGTCGCCGATTGAATCGCTTCTTGCATACCATTCCTGAAGCTCGTGACAAGTTCATGGATTTGGTTCGCCACCCAAATGCACTGCACAAAGCCTTTAGTTTGATGCACAAATTGGGCGTGCTATCGGCCTATTTGCCACAATGGAGCCAAATTGTTGGTCAAATGCAGTTTGATCTGTTTCACGTTTACACCGTGGATGAACACAGTATTCGCCTACTCAAACACATCAACCGCTTTGGCCAAATCGAGAACCACGATAAGCACCCTATCTGCTGTGAAGTGTATCCACGAGTTCAAAAGAAAGAGCTGTTGATTCTGGCGGCTATCTTCCACGACATCGGTAAAGGCCGCGGCGGAGACCACTCAGAAATTGGCGCTGTTGAAGCTTACTCTTTCTGTATTGAGCACGGGCTATCAAAGCCAGAAGCCAAACAAGTCGCGTGGCTAGTACAAAACCACCTGTTAATGTCAGTGACCGCTCAACGCCGTGATATCTACGATCCGGACGTAATCACAGAGTTCGCCAAGAAAGTACGCGACGAAGAGTCGTTAGAACTGCTGGTGTGCCTAACGGTAGCCGATATCTGTGCAACCAACCCAGAACTATGGAACAGCTGGAAACGTACCCTACTCGCAGAACTGTTTCATTCTACGCAGCGCGCACTGCGCCGCGGCTTAGAAAACCCAGTTGATGTCAGAGACCGTATTCGTCATAACCAGCAAATGGCATCTGCACTGCTGCGTAAAGAAGGCTTCACGGCTCGTGAGATTGAGGTGTTGTGGCAGCGTTTCAAAGCTGACTATTTCTTGCGTCATACACACACTCAAATCGCATGGCACTGTGAACACCTACTTCGCTTAGAAGATCCGAGTCAACCTTTAGTGCTTATCAGCCAAAAAGCGACACGTGGCGGCACAGAGGTATTCGTTTACTGTAAAGACCAAGCGGCACTTTTTGCGACCGTGGTTGCCGAGCTCGACAGACGCAACTTTAACGTTCACGACGCACAAGTCATGGTCAGTAAAGATGGCCACGTTTTGGATACCTTTATCGTACTGGATCAGCACGGCGAAGCGATTGATGAAGCAAGACACAAAGCCGTCGCTAAGCATCTAACTCATGTTCTGGCTGATGGCCGCCCAACTAAGATTAAGACTCGTCGTACGCCACGTAACTTGCAGCATTTCAAGGTAAAAACCTTAGTTGAGTTCCTACCAACCAAGAGTAAAAAACGCACCTTGATGGAATTAAGAGCTCTTGATACGCCGGGGTTGTTGGCTCAAGTCGGTGCAACCTTTGCAGAATTAAACATTAACTTGCACGGTGCGAAAATCACCACCATAGGTGAGAGAGCTGAAGATTTGTTTATTCTGACCAGTGACGCGGGAGGAAGACTGTCTGAAGAACAGGAACAAGCACTAAGAGAAAGGTTAACTGAGCATGTTTCAGAACTCGCACCTTAGAAAGCTAATTTAGTGCTAGAAGTAAGTTATGACTAGGAAACAAGTTTAGCTCTAGGAACAGCTTTAATAACCAAATAAGTGTGGGCAAAGATAGAGAGCGATCTTGCCCACAACTTACAATCAATTCACAGATATCAACTATCTAGCTCGTCGTTAGGCTGCTACATTGATCAAGTCAATTACATAAAAGTATTACATTCATAACCTAGAGGTCGCTTATGTATCCAAACCTCACTGGCTTAGGTATTCACGAACCTAAACAGATTGAACGTTACTCCCTTCGCCAAGAAGCTCATAAAGATATCCTGAAGATTTACTTTCGTAAGCAGAAAGGTGAACTGTTCGCGAAAAGCGTTAAGTTTAAGTATCCACGACAAGTAAAAAGTGTGCTTGTTAGCGGCGGCAATAATCAATACAAAGAAGTGACAGAGATTAACCGCAACCTCACTCTTGTGATTGATGAACTCAACAAGATCACCAAACCTACGCCAACGGCTGAGGTCGATGTGAAGCAGAAGATCCTTACCGACTTACGCCACTTAGAGAAGGTTGTATCAAGTAAGATCGCAGAGATCGAAGCCGATCTAGAAAAGCTGAAATGATCCTGAGAATGGACAACTAACGACCTCGATTAGTTATTCCACTCAGATTGCACAGACATTAAAAAGGGCTGATATCACTATCAGCCCTTTATTTTTTATTCTATTCTCTATGTTTACTAGACGCCTGGTCTTTACTTAGACGACCGTGCTTCAGCATTCACCAAGCTGGTATCCCACTCAAAGGTTTCAAACAACCTTAGCCACGTTTCATCTAGGCTGGCTTTCATTACTAATTCTTTCTTTGTAAAAGGATGAATGAAACGCAACTCAGAAGCGTGCAACAACAGACGGTGTGAGTCTAAATCATCGCGGAACAGTCGGTTGTGCTTACCATCACCATGTGAAGTATCGCCAACGATTGGATGTCTTAGATGAGCCATGTGACGACGCAGCTGATGTTTACGTCCTGTCTTAGGCATCATCTCAACTAAGCAATAACGACTGGTAGGAAAACGGCCTGTTGAATACGGCACTTCGACTTTCGCTAACGGCTCGTAAACGGTGACGGCTTCTTGTGGTTCTTTGTCTTCTTTTGCAAACTTGTCTGCGATCTTATCCAACTCGACCTTGAGTGCATAATCGAGCGTGTCGCCCTCTTCTATCCAACCACGAACAATCGCATGATAGGTTTTTTGCATCTCATGGTTAGCGAACATCGGCATCACCTGTGAAGCAACCTCGCTCGACAACGCAAACACCAACACACCAGATGTCGGTCTGTCTAAGCGATGCAATGGAAATACATGCTGACCAATTTGATCTCGTAGTGTCTGCATAACAAATTGAGTCTCGTGTTTATCGAGCCATGAGCGGTGTACTAGCATGCCGGCTGGCTTATTCACCGCGACAAAGTACTCATCTTGATAAATGATCTCTAACATTACGCGCATACCTCATCAATGCTTAGAATCGTCACTAGCAGTTCAGCTTTATCTGCCTCATTTTTCCACACTTCACAAAAATAAGGATGAATAGCAAAGCCTTTAGGTAGGCTCATTTGTGCATCCATCATTGCATTGATCTTAACGATGAAGATCCACTGCAACCACTCTTCTGGCTGTAGCGAGTCAATCGCAAAAGGTTCAACGCTCGCCAGAGCTTGATCCGAAGGCGGAAGAGCCCCCCATAGAGAACATTGGCGCATTTGTTGTTCTAATTGTTGAAGTAAAAGAGGTAACTTTGTGGCTGCTGTCATTTTTCACCAAGTTATTTATCTAGTGACCTTGAAATTGGGGCATAGAGTACCATCTATTTAGGAAAGAAAGTTAGGAGCTTTATTACTATGGAAACCATTCACACGCTCACTCAGTTGCTAAAGAATAGCGGTTGCCAATACGACATCTACGACCTAGGTCGTCGTATCCAGAAAATCGACAACACCCTATTCTCTGATGTTGAGCAGGGGAAACAGCCATACCCGTTTCCACTTCAGAAACAAGCTCACTTAGCCATTAGCTACTGGAACGAACACAAACAGCCATGGATTTGGTTTCTAAAATTCAAGCTAGACGAAAGAGGCCTACTGCATCAAGGCGATGTGGGTAATTTTCTTAAGTTTGTTATCGAAGCAATGGGCACGCGTTTGAACGGCGATATCAGCGAAGAGCAACAACAAAAGCTGTCAAACAACCCTTATACCTTCAAACCTTCTGAAGACAAAATGGCCGTATTCCATAGCCAAGTAAGAGCAGGTTTAGACCTCGCGACGAGCCAATATTACGAGCACGCTCAGCATTACTTCACTGGTGAGCTTGGTTGGGATAACTGGAAAACGGTTGGCTTACAAGGCATTACAGATATGTGCGCGCGTTTAGGCAGCCAACAAAACGGTGTGTCAATTCGCAAAGCCATCAATAAACTGCCATCAGAACCGCTATACGCGACGTTAGGTGCTCTTGAGCACACACAAATCAATGACAAACTCGCGCAACGCTTACAAGAGCTTGCAGAGAATGAGATCGCTAGTAAAGAGCCTGATTTGTTCTTACTATCAGCCTTGGTTCGTGCCCTTTCAGGTGCAGAACAAGGGATCGCGAATAACATCATTAACCAAGTTCTCGCTAGTCCACGCTTGAGCCACCAAGAAGTGTTGATTGGTTTAGCGGGTCGCAGCTGGCATGCGCTACAAGACCCCGCGATAGCTGAGCAATTCTTGCTACGTCTCGCACAAACGGGCACTCAAAACCTGTTCAATCAGTTATTTGCAGATTTGGTGATGATTCCGACACTAAGAATGGTATTTTTACCCTTGTTGAATTCGAACCCATCACCTGAGCTCGCCAACGCATTGATTGAATTACAACAAGCGGCGAAGTCTCAATAGCAGGGTAAATCAATACCGGATTAACTGAAGCACATGCTGGCTCAAGTAACGGACCAGTTCAATAGCTCGTAAGAGCATGCTCAAAACACGATTGGAATAGAGAGATAAAAGGAAGTATGGATTAAATGATAGATAACTTATTGGCTATTTTGATGCTGTGCTTCTTTTGCTTTTTCTTTTGGCAGCAGCGCAGGCAATCAGAGCTTGCGAAAACTGCCATTGCGAGAAAATGTAAAGAGCTCGACTTGCAGCTATTAAGCGTTGCCTTCAGTGGTCATAAATTTAAGATGCGCCATGAGCTAACCACCATTTGGCGCTGGCACACTGTGTACCAATTTGAGTTTTCAGCATTGGGTGATGATCTGTACCAAGGAAAACTGACTATGGTCGGCTTCCGCTCTATGCGGTTTGAGCTACAGCCTCATAGAATGTAACGTCGCAAAACTCGGTATAACGATATTCATGATAAGGGCCAAACTGATCTTGTTTGGTCTCTTTAAATGCAAAGCCTAACTTTTCGAGTAACTTAATCGATGGGTTATGACCGACATTAACGGTCGCAACAACATTCGTTAGGTGCTCTTCAAAACACACCAAACTGAAGAAAGGTTTTAGCACTTCGCTAGCAAGACCTTGATTCCAAAACTCCTTGTCTAGAATAAATCCCAGTTCATGCTTCCCTTCCTCAGACGAAACAAACAAATGCCCAAGGTATTCACGGGTTTGGTTGTGGATAATGGCACGGCAAAAACCGACGTTATCGTTCAGTATTTCTTGAAATAGGTGTTTTGCAGAGGCGATAGAGTGCGGCCCATTCATTTCAGCACGATTAATGGGGCAGCAATTCAACTTGATAAAGTCGTGTTGTAGCTGTTCGGTATAAGGTACCAACAGCGTTCTTGAGGTTGCTATCGTCATAAAACACTCCTTGTGTTGACCATTAGCAGAAAAGCAGATGTTGCGCTCTTAGATGAAAAAGCTCTCGATTAAAAAGAGCCTCCTAGATAGATAAAAGCCTCAGATAAAGAAAAGCCCCGACACCGAAGTGTCAGGGCTAGGGTCTTACTCGCAGCAGTCCGGCTACTAATAAATGCTCCATGCATCATCCATAATAGTGGCTGTAATCCTTCAGCTCTTTCCTTTACTTCGCCGTCCTAGCGGTGTCCATTCATCCTGAAAGCTAACAATCCTAGTTAGCGCACATCACTTGTTCCGTGAGCGGTGTCCTTTACATCGTCCTGATGCTAATCCAACCCTTTAAATCCTAAAGGTATCCATTGTCATTCCGTTGCAGCTAACTTCCTGTTAACTGGCTGTATCCCTACAATGTCCTTACGCTCCATGCTTGACTACTCAATCCTAAGTAACCAAATCTTCATCCTGAAGATAACCAAATCCTTGGTGCTTTCCTGTTCCGTGTCAGAATCCTTCCGACAAGGTTTAATTTACGCGATTTAGGATTTTGGACAATAGATTTGCATCACACTTTCAATTCAATAAAGTTGTTAATTATATAAAACAATTAAAATTCAAAAGCTTAACCATATGCACTTAAATCTCTCTAGTGATGTATTCGTGTTATCTCACAGCCTTTGTAAGAGATCTCTCACAAGCTATGGGCGGTTTTATGATTCGCTATCATTCACTGGAGCGAGTAAAATGACCAAAGACTAAAAATGGAGGTCAACATGCTGACAAAAGATGTGTCTGAAGAGTTGAAATCAGTGCTTGAAGGACTGCAAGCACAAGGGAAAGAGCCGACCGTTGCTTTAGTTAAAGCTCGTATGAGCACATCCGTTCCGATGCCAGCTTTAATCATGACTATCAAAAGCTGGAAAAGCGCCAATCGCGTCCCTAAAGTTGAAGTCGCGACACAAGAAGAGCCGACACTTGATCGTGTTAGCCAACTGGAAAAGCAAATCCTTGAACTTACCGCTCGTGTTGCCACGCTTGAAGCCAAATTAACTGAGTAATAAGCTAACTGGCCAATAAGGCAACTGAGCAATAAGTTGACCGATAAATAAGCTAACAGAGAAATAGAACACTATGAAGATATGGGTTGATGCGGACGCTTGTCCCAAGGTTATCCGTGAAACAATCGTACGCGCAGCTGAACGCACAGGGGTGGAATGTACCTTTGTCGCGAACCATTTGGTTCCCGTTCCTAAACGCAATAACATTCACTCAATTCAAGTGCCAAGCGGGTTTGATATTGCAGATGATGAAATCGTAAAACGCACTGAACCCGGCGATCTCGTGATTACCTCTGACATCCCTCTGGCTGATGAAGTGATCACCAAAGGTGCGCTTGCTTTAAGCTCTCGCGGCGAGCTTTACACCAAAGAGACAATTAAAGCGCGCCTCAACATTCGTGACTTTATGGATACTATGCGTTCAAGTGGTATTCAAACTGGCGGACCAAGCACCCTTTCTCAAACCGACCGTCGTGAGTTCGCAAACCACCTCGATCGCCTATTAGCAAAACGCTAACCGCAGTATTTGAATGACGACAACTTTAGAAGTCGTCTCTTACATCGTTGTAGCCCAGATGAAATTTTAATCGACATACTCCGTTCTTGATATTTATTACAATAACGGAGTATTGCTTATGATTCGTCGAATCGCCCTCTCGCTATCCATTGTTTTTGGCAGCACCCAACTTTCTTTTGCTGATGAAAGCTTTGCCGATGAGCACTTTGCTGATCAAGAGTACGGAATCATCGGAGGCAGCATCACCTATGGAGAAAGTGTTTTCTCCACTAAGAGTGACCCTCAATTTGGCGCGACACCCAACCTATTCTATTCGGGCCCGAAAGGCTTTATCGATGGTAGCTTAGCCAATTGGCAACTGCTGCCTTACGTAGGGTTATCTGGAAATTGGCGCTTTGCTGAAGTGTCAGACACCTTCGTTGACCTACCTAACGGCATTCAAGACAGAGATGGCAATGGAGAGCTGGGGATAACCTTAGGAACGGTAGGCGCACGCCTCACCTACTTACACGATGTGACTTCAGAACATAACGGCTACGAAGTTCAGCTTCACTTAGGCAGAACATTAGAAACCTGGACGCAGCAATTCACCATTACGCCCTACCTAGAAGTCGATTATCGTGACAAGAAACTGTCCAATCACCTTTATGGTATTTCTAACACCGAATCTTCTGCCTCAGGGTTAAATCAGTTTGATGCGGGTTCGACGTTTGTTTATCAAGCAGGGTTAATCGGGCTTTATGAGTTTACGCCAACTTGGATTGGTATCGCACGCGCAGACTTGATTCATCACGACAGCGACAGCGCGTTGATACAACGAGACTTGGGCTGGTCATTCGAACTAGGCGTTACCTATCGGTTTGCGGGATTGTAAGTTTACTGACTCAAACAAAAAGAGCCTACATCAATGCAGGCTCTTTGGTATCTCGTCTTTTATTCAGTTGATAAGCGAATCGAAATGTTCGCCTATCACCGTTCACTAAGGCGTGTAGTACGTTGCAGCGCCTGGACCTACTGGTAGACCAAATACGAATACCCATAGGTAGAACAAGATGCTCCAACCGAACATGAATACCATTGAGTAAGGCAACATTGTCGCGATCAGTGTACCGATACCTAGGTTCTTCATGTAGCGAGTTGCTACGGCAAGGATAAGACCGAAGTAGCTCATCATTGGTGTAATGATGTTCGTTGTTGAATCACCGATACGGTAAGCCGCTTGAATCGTTTCAGGTGCGTAGCCTACTAGCATTAGCATTGGAACGAAGATTGGCGCTGTTACTGCCCACTGTGCAGAAGCTGAACCGATCATCAGGTTAATGAAGCCACACATTAGGATGAATGCGAAGAACAACATTGGACCCGTTAGGCCAATATCCTGAAGGAATGTTGCGCCACCTACAGCGACTACTTGACCAAAGTTCGTCCACTTAAAGAAAGCAACAAACTGCGCAGCAAAGAATACAAGAACAATGTACATGCCCATTGAAGACATAGACGTTGCCATTGCATTAATCACATCACGGTCATTCTTCATTGAACCAGTAACTTTGCCGTAAACAAAGCCAGGAATAGCAAAGAATACAAAGATAAACGCAACGATACTTTTCAGGAATGGAGAACCTGAAATCGTACCCGCCTCTGAACGTAGAACACCGTCAGCAGGAACCACAGTCCAAGCTAGCAGTGCACTCACGATTAATACAGCAACACCCGCTAGCTTAAGGCCTTTCTTCTCAATAGCAGTAAGCTTACCCATTGAGTCATTTGAAAGATCTTCAGACGCGTCTTCGTCGTTGTATTTACCCAATTTAGGTTCAACAATCTTCTCTGTTACCAATGCACCGGCAATCGAGATAAAGAAGGTCGAAACAAACATGAAGTACCAGTTTGATTCAGGGCCAACAGAGTAAGAAGGATCAAGCATTTGTGCTGCTGTTTCTGTAATACCAGAAAGCAGTGGGTCAACCGTACCGATAAGTAGGTTTGCAGAATAACCACCAGATACACCAGCAAATGCTGCCGCTAGACCTGCTAATGGGTGACGACCCAATGAGTGGAAAAGCATTGCTGCAAGAGGGATAAGTACTACGTAACCCAGCTCTGAAGCCGTGTTAGAGATAATACCGGAAAATACCACGGTTACAGTAACCATGCGCTGAGATGCGCCCATTACCATGCCGCGCATTGCCGCAGATAATAGACCTGAGTGTTCAGCTATCGCAACACCTAGCATTGCAACAAGCACAGTACCAAGTGGCGCAAAGCCAACAAAGTTCGAAACTAGATTAGTTACGATGAGTTGTAAGCCTTCAGCATTAAGTAAGCTTACAACGTGGATCATGCCATCAGCAGCACGACCGCTAGCACCTTCTGGGCGAGGATCCATTACAGATACTTCGAAGTAACCAGCAATTCCTGAAGAGACTAGGATTGCGACACAGAAGATTGCGAAAAGAGTGATTGGGTGGGGTAAAAGGTTCCCCAAATATTCAACGCCATCGAGAAAGCGGGTAAAAATTGGTTTCTTTGGCGAGTTGTTTTTTATTGAAGCTGATGAATTCATCAGTTCCCTCCTTGTAGTGATTCCTGTGCAATTGTGACAAAAATGTTCAAATTGCCAGCGCAGAGTACGCGACAAAATTATCAATTAGAAATTCAAAATGTTACAAAACGTGTAACAAATGACTACTTTTAACTCTATAAGAACAATTAATTAGCAAATAAATCTACATTAAATACAAAAACTAGATTTATAATTCACAGAAACACATTCACTACAAAAATAACTGGCGATATAACTCATTGATTCATTTAAAAATAAAACACAGCATACGCTAATTTAACACACAATATTCTGCAAGGTTCCTCTCGAAGGAAAAGAAAAACAGACAAATGAATGAAGTTTGACTTTCCCCTCGTTTTTACACTCGTGTCACATCAATTTGACTGACTATTTTTGAACCGCTTTGAATCTCGGGTTGGATTTACAGATGACATAGTGACGGCCTCTGCGCTTTACTATTTGGCAATCTGGATGACGGCTTTTCGCACTTTTAAGTGATTTTACAACTTTCATTCTATTTCGCTCCCTTACCTAATTGACCAAAGCGACGAGTAAAGTTAGCAACACGTCCCTCTTTATGTAGCACTCGCTGTTTACCCGTATAGAAAGGGTGCGACTTTGCAGACACTTCAATCGTGAAATAAGGGTAAGTATTGCCATCTTCCCATTCGATAGTACGTTCTGTTTTCAACGTTGAGCCAATCAAGAAGTACTCATCAACACTGGTGTCGTGGAACACCACTGTGCGGTAGTCAGGGTGGATATTCGGTTTCATTGTATTTCCCTAAATATTTAAATTGATACGTTATAACATATCAAATGATAATTATTATCAAAAGAAAAACAAGCGATTTTATGATATTTTTCCGCCATAGATCGTAATTAGAGAACGCCCACTCATGTACTCCATTGAACCTATTGGCTTTATAGAGTCTCCCTATAAAGAGAAGTTCGCGGTACCCAGGCAGCCTAGATTGGTGCCAACATCCACCTCAAGAGTTAGGTTAGTTGAAGCAGCGAACTGCCTTGAGTCTGTTCGTGATATTGAGCAATTTAGCCATGTGTGGTTGTTGTTTTTGTTCGATAAGAACCTTGAAGCAGGCTGGAAACCAACCGTGAGGCCACCTCGCCTTGGCGGCAATGAACGTATTGGTGTCTTCGCGTCTCGTGCCACATTCAGACCCAATGGAATTGGCATGTCTGCGGTTGAACTCAAAGGTGTATCTCAAGAGAAAGGGCAGACTTGGTTGGATCTTGGCAGCGTCGACTTAGTAGACGGCACACCGATCATCGACATCAAGCCTTATATCCCCTACTCAGATTCGATCCCGGATGCATTGGGAGGGTTTGCCGCCGATGAACCAGAAGTGTTAGATGTGAGCTTCTCGCAGCAAGCCCAAATTAAGCTGTCTGGTCACCCTCAGGCGCGCCATATCATTCAGGTGATCAAAGAAGTGCTAAGCCAAGATCCACGACCCGCCTATAAGAAAGGCAAGCCAGACAGTAAAGAATATGCGGTAAATCTGTTCGATCTTAACGTGAAATTCGTTGTTGAAACGCTTTTCATCAATGTTACCGACATTGAACGCTTTTGAGATCCCAAATAGGCTGATATTATATGCGGCTATATCAGATTTGCTGTCGTCACTCACTGCAGCAAATTTTCTTTTATCAATGATGAAACGGATACCATAGAATGCGTACCAGTAACTACCTTCTTTCTACTCTGAAAGAGACTCCAAACGACGCAGAAGTTATCAGCCACCAGCTGATGCTACGTGCAGGTATGATCCGTAAGCTAGCTTCAGGTTTATATACTTGGCTACCTACCGGTCTACGTGTACTGCGTAAAGTCGAAAATATCGTTCGCCAAGAGATCGATAATGCAGGTGCCGTTGAAATCTTGATGCCCGTAGTTCAACCGTTTGAGCTTTGGGAAGAGACTGGCCGTTCTGAAAAGATGGGCCCTGAGCTACTTCGTTTCACAGACCGTCATTCTCGTCCTTTCGTTCTTAGCCCAACAGCTGAAGAAGTAGTGACGAGCCTAGTACGTAACGAGATCAGCTCTTACAAACAGCTACCTCTAAACCTGTACCAAATCCAGACTAAATTCCGTGATGAACGCCGCCCTCGTTTTGGCGTAATGCGTGCACGTGAATTCTCTATGATGGATGCGTACAGCTTTGATATCGACAAAGAAGGCTTAGAAAAGTCTTACCAAGCGATGCACGATGCTTACTGTAAAGCATTCGACCGCATGGGCCTTGAGTACCGTCCAGTATTGGCAGACTCTGGCGCAATCGGCGGCAGCGGCTCTCAAGAGTTCCACGTTCTTGCCGAAAGCGGCGAAGACCTAATCGCATTCTCTTCTGAGTCTGATTACGCAGCGAACATCGAGAAAGCAGAAGCACTAGCTCCTACTGAAGAAGTTGCAGCACCAACTCAAGAGATGGAACTGGTTGATACGCCAAACGCAAAAACTATCGCAGAACTTGTAGAGCAACACGGTCTAGCAATCGAGAAGACAGTTAAGACTCTATTCGTTAAAGCATCTGATGAAGTAGAAGCAGATATCATTGCTCTAATCGTCCGTGGCGACCACGAGCTTAACGAAGTGAAAGCAGAAAACCTTCCACAGATTGCTTCTCCACTAGAGATGGCCTCTGAAGAAGAAATCCGTGCACTTGTTGGTGCAGGTCCTGGTTCACTTGGCCCTGTTGGCCTAGAGCTGCCATTCATCGCTGACCGCTCTGTTGCTGTAATGAGTGACTTCGGCGCTGGCGCAAACGTAGACGGTAAGCACTACTTCGGTATTAACTGGGGTCGTGACGTTGAGCTTGCTCAAGTTGAAGACTTACGTAACGTTGTTGAAGGCGACCTAAGCCCATGTGGTCAAGGTACTATCCAACTTAAACGCGGTATCGAAGTTGGTCACATCTTCCAGCTAGGTAACACTTACTCGAAAGCAATGAACTGTAACGTGCTTGGTCCTGATGGTAAGAGCGTAATCCTAGAAATGGGTTGTTACGGTATCGGTGTTTCACGTGTTGTTGCATCGGCTATCGAGCAAAACCACGATAAATTCGGTATCACTTGGCCAGATGCACTAGCACCATTCCAAGTTGCTATCGTACCAATGAACATGCACAAATCTGAGCGCGTTAAAGAAGCTGCTGAGAAGCTATACGCTGAATTAACAGCTATGGGTATCGAAGTACTATTCGATGACCGTAAAGAGCGCCCAGGTGTAATGTTTAAAGATATCGAGCTAGTGGGTATCCCTCACACTATCGTTATCGGTGATCGCAGCATGGACGAAGGTAACTTCGAATACAAAAACCGTCGTACTGGTGATAAAGAAGTTATCGCAATGGACACGGTTATCGAGCACCTTAAAGCTCAACTAGCTTAGTAATTAAGTAGCTGAATAAGTCAGTATTGACTAAATAATTGGTTACTCGCTAGATAAACATTGAAAGGCTGCCATTAGGTGGCCTTTTTTGTGCCTGTCATTTCGCTTCAAACTCCCTTCTATTTATCAGTAGAGTAAATAAAGTAAGTTAATCCCCTGTTCATCTTTAAATCCGTATATTGGTGTCATCAACTTTTTGGACATGCTCACCATTGGAGGTATCGATGGATATCAAAAGCTTACTGAACCAAGCACTTAAATCAGATCTCGTAAAACAAGGTACTCAGAAACTTTCACAAGGGTCTTCAAGTTTAAGTGGCCTTTCTCAAGGCAGCAATGGCAAGAGTAGCAGTAAAAGTACGCTCGGAGCCTTCGGTGCAGGCGCAGTTGGCGGCGGACTCTTAGGTGCATTAATGGGCTCTAAGAAAACCAAGAAAATGGGTAAGAAAGCCGCTGGTATTGGTGGTGCAGCGGCACTTGGCGCACTCGCTTATAAGGTCTATAACGACTATCAATCTAAACAAGGCCAAACACCGAATGCCGAACAAGCTCAATTTGATGAGAACGACTCAAACCATAGTGTGCTGATTCTAAGATCGATGATTGCTGCGTCCAAATCCGATGGTCATGTCGATGAGGAGGAGATGGCAAAGATCGAGCAAGCGGTCGAAAATATGGGCGCGGACTATCAACTGACTAAACTGGTCTCTGAAGAACTGCACAAGCCACTCGACCCAAGTGAGATTGCTCAGCTCGCAACTTCACCTCAACAAGCGAGTGAGATCTACTTAGCCTCTTTGATTGTGGCTGACGAGCAGAACTTTATGGAGAAGGCCTACCTCAAAGAGTTAGCTAAGCAACTCAACCTTGCAGATGAAGTTACTTATCAACTTGAACAGCAGATATCTGGTTAAGCGGTCAATGTTAGGCTAATCAATAAATATCATGCTAAGCCGCAAATACACGCTAAGTAGCAGACTAGCAAAGTGATACGCTGAGCATTAACAGAATGAGATATTGAGCAAGAACAAACTAACTCTGAACTTAATCAGATCCACTTTGTTTTTGCTTATCTCTATGTGTATATTGAGATCAGTTATCATTTGGTTAGGTATAAAAATGAAAGTATACGATTGTTGTGATTTGGTGCGTGAACTGTATTCTCAAATTGGCAGTGGCGACCAAGGCTATATCCCTAAAGCGATCACCTGCGCGGTAAAAACATTAAATGATCTTGCTGCAGATGAATCTCTTCCTAAAGAAGCACGTGATCGCGCTGCATTTGCCGCAGCCAATCTGCTGATCTCAGATTTCGAGGACTAATATGAACCTCGCTAATTTTGAAAAGATGGACTCTGTGATGTTGATGAGCATCGTCAACATGAAGTTACGTGACGACTTCGGTGGTGACTTGGATCGAGTGGTCAACTTCTACGAAATCGACAAAGCAGCATTGATCGCTAAACTTGCGTCTGCTGGTTTTGAGTTCCTTCCAGAAGCCAAACAGTTTCGATAGTCATTTAAAACAAACTTGATTTTGAAAGGCCAACCTCAGTGTTTAATGCCGATCGTTTAAGAAGACTTGAACGATCTTGCAGTTAGCAGATAATCCCCATCAACAACGTTGATGGGGATTTTTTATGCTTGAACAAGAATTAGCAATGGCACACGAGACCATTGA
>NZ_JACJFF010000210.1:0-4337 GCF_014164465.1 Vibrio sp. SG41-7
GTTCTATGGGCCAAGCATCTCAGAGCGTGTAGTCAATCAAGCTGGCTTGTTTACTGTTCATCACGAACCCAGAAAGGCATTTGACACTGACAAGTTGCATAAATTTGTTATACCTGGTGAGTTAAAACCTCAAATTCAGTCAAAACTTGGTTTGTTAGGTATTAATGAATCAACGATCTATCCTGGTCTCGATGGTATTGCAAAATCACTTAAAACAGAATTTTACAATCATACTACTCGACCATTAGATCTTGAAAAGGCACCTGAATATATGCAATCGCAACTAGGTGGCTTATAACCAGCATTTAAGGTTTCAAGATACTTTTTCTAATCTTGTATAAACGATTTAGAGCTATAGGTCTAAATCGTTTTTGTCCAGAGACGTGTTACGCCGCCATGCTTTGGGACAAGAGCGCCTTAGTGCGACTACTCTAAAACACTTCTGCCCCATTTATGTTAGATAGACCTTTTACTCATTCACATCCTGTTAATGGGGTTTTTCCCTACTAGAAGTTATCCATTCTTCGAATGCTGTTCGTCGTTAATCCCCGTGTTGTATCACGGGGATTAATTCGACCTAGCTATCAGCACGAACACAACCCTTCTTTAGTTGCAAGTGCATATTTCGGAGCATTCCGATCAGTCATTTCGGGATTATCCGATCACCCATTTCGGTTTAAACCGATCACTGATTCCGCGATTATCCGATCACTTTTAGCCTAACTCCGAAATCGGTGATCGGAATAGCGAAAACCGCGATCGGAATGCCCGAAATCCTTCCTTTTTCTCTTTTAAATCAATAGCTCGCTATTCTTTACTTCTTAAACAAGAACGTAAGGAAGCGACAATGGCCAAAAAGAGAACTCCAATGAACAAAATCAAAGAGGTATTACGCCTTAAGTACGACTGCGGTCTCTCCAATCGTGGTATCGCTTCTTGCCTGAAACTCGGCCCGTCCACCATATCGGAACTCCTTACTCGCTTTAAACAAAGCCAACTTGGCTGGCCTCTACCCGAAAGTTGCAGCGATGCTGATCTCACGCAAGCGCTGTATCACGGCAAGAAAGCCAGTCGCGATAAAGTCATGCCAGACTTCACTCAATACGCAGTCGAACTCAGACGTAAAGGCATGACAAAGATGTTGTTGTGGCAGGAATACCATGAGCAATATCAAGAACAAGCTTACGCTTACACTCAGTTCTGTGAGCACTTCACTCGTTGGTTCAAAGCTCAAAAGCGCAGCATGCGCCAGCTCCATGTGGCAGGTGACAAGCTGTTTATCGATTACTGTGGGACTCGGCTTCAAGTGGTCAACCCTGATACAGGTGAAGTGCGCGAAGCAGAAGTGTTCGTGGCGACCTTAGGTGCGTCCAATTACACCTATGTTGAAGCCTTCCCGAGTCAAGGTAAGTCTTACTGGTTAGAGGCGCATGCCAATGCGTTCGAGCACTTCGGTGGTGTACCACAGCTCTTGGTTCCCGATAATCTACGTAGCGCGGTCACCAAAGCCAATCGTTATGAGCCGAGACTTAACGACAGTTATCAAAAACTGGCGAATCACTATCAAACCGCAGTGATGCCAGCTCGCCCTTACAAACCGAAAGACAAAGCCAAGGCAGAGAATGCCGTGCTCCTAGTGGAACGCTGGATCATGATGCGACTACGACATCAAACCTTCCATACCTTCAAAGAGCTGAACCTTGCCATCCGTGAGCTTATGAATGACTTAAACGAACGTGAGATGAAACAGTATGGTGCGAGCCGCAAAGCGCTGTTCGACAAACTCGATAAGCCAGCGTTAAAGCCGCTACCTAAGCAGCGATACCTCTATACCGAAACCAAGCGAGCCAAGGTTGGGCCTGATTATCACATAGAATATCGCCGCCACTACTACTCGGTGCCACATCAACTTGTTGGTCACCATGTCGAACTGGAAGCCTCCAACCGTCTGGTGCAGATCTACCATCAAGGTAACTTGGTAGCCCAGCATCCACGCAGCCAAAGAGAGCGCGGAAACAGCACCCAACCAGAGCACATGCCGAGTAATCATCAACATCAGAAGTGGTCGCCTGGACGCCTGCTCAACTGGGGAGCCAATATCGGCCCAGCCACACGAGAAGTCATCAATAAGATGCTCTACTCCAAGCCTCATCCAGAGCAGTCGTATCGCTCCTGCCTTGGGCTGCTCAATCTGAGTAAAGCGCATGGCGAGTCGCGCTTAGAGCAAGCCTGTAAAGATGCGCTGATGCTGACAAAACCGAACTACACCTTCATCAACAATCTGCTGAAGAACAATCGTGAAGGACAACTGAGCAAAGACAACACGAGCACGCCGAACCTTGTTCATAGCAATGTCCGTGGCCCGAACTGTTATCACTAGGAGAAATACAAATGAACGCACTGAACGACCAACTCAAAACCCTCCGCTTGAGCCATGCAGTGAAAGCGTTAGAGCAGCAACAAGAACAACTGAGCACCTACGCAGAGCTGGACTTCGAGGAAAGGCTAAGCCTACTTCTGGAAAGTGAAATCTTGAATCGCAATCAGACAAAAATCCAACGCTTAAAACGGCAAGCCAAACTGAGAGTGGATGCTCAGCCGAGCCAACTCATCTACAAGGAGGGACGAAATCTCAATCGTAAACAGATGAGCGAACTTCTAACGGGCAGTTATCTACATAAGCACCAGAATATCTTGATCACAGGCCCAACAGGTGCTGGCAAAACGTATCTTGGCTGCGCACTGGCAACCAGTGCCTGCGACCAACAACACACGGTCAGATACTACCGATTAACTCGCCTGCTTGATGACCTGACCGCAGGTCGTCTGGACGGTAGCTATCAAAAGCAACTTCAATCGTTGGCTAAGAAAGCTCTACTAATCCTCGACGACTGGGGGATGGAAAAGCTAACCCAAGAGCATGCAGGTCACTTATTAGAAGTGCTTGAAGATCGTTACCAAAACAGCAGCACGATCGTCATCAGTCAGTTACCTGTAAAGGAGTGGTACAACATGATCGGTAACGCCACTGTCGCAGACGCTCTAATGGATCGGCTGGTACACAATAGTCATCGAATAGAACTAGGAGGTGAGTCGATGAGAAAACTGGCGCAATCCGATCACTTAGAGTAAAAATAGGAAGAGAGAAAAACGGCAGGATCAAGTGATCGGAATAAACCGAAACGAGCGATCGCAATCACCGAAATACGCATGCAAGCTTACGCGCTAGTACTTAACCTTTAGTCAGTTGACTGATCGAATTACTTCTTGCCTAAATAGAGCTAGTGAGGTTTTGAAGACTAATACACACTTTAAGTTTGACGGAAATGGTCGCCTTCATATCTTGTAGATTGAAATTTCGACAGAAATGCAATAATATTATGGTTGTATATACCTCTGTAAAGTTTGAGGTATTTGTAGCGTTAAGGGTTAAAACTATGGCTATTACAAGCGTAAAATCATCATTCTCTTTTGAAAATGACTCTAAGCTATTGTTAGATAGAGCTAAAAGTGATAAGAAGATTTCAATGAACTTAAAAGGTTCTAAAGCTGAGCGCATGGCTCAGTTTATGAAACTTCACGCACAAAAAGCTCAAGAGCTTCAACTAGCTAAAGCATAAGGAATGTATGCCAGCAAAAGTATTTTATCACGTTGATTTTTATAATGGAGGTTGGCGTTGCAATAAGTTTTCTGATTTTGGTAAGTTAACGACAAGTGAAGCCTTCAAGTTAGCAGAATTCGTGACAACAGTTGAAGACGGTGAACCTCTTCCTGGTAAAAATAAAGAATCTTGGTTGAGAGACGATGGTACTGAGATTCCTGAACGTATCGGTTATCGTTCGAATAAGTTGTGGCATTATCATGCAGGCCCTTACTCTGAAGCCATAGATCCAATTAGATCAGACCTTATTCGAAATCGAAATGTTGATGGTCATTGTTCAGGTCCAGTAGTCCATTATAAGTGGTTAGATCCTAGTGTTAAATCTGAGCTTTTGATTTTGGCATTTAGTCCTCAACACACCCCATTTCCCGTACCTCGCAATGACCCAAATCATCTAGATCAACGTGGTGGCATCCTTTTAAATAAAAAGAGTAAGATAGTTGAAGCAACACCATCAACTGAAGATGTGGATTAGTACAATACTCGAAGGTAAGGAATCTGAATGATTCCTTACCTGAACAATCGCGACATAACTCACGTCAGAATGAGGCGCTGACTACTCTAACTTCTGCTCTACAATCTAAACATGGGTGTTTAAAGCACACTTTCACGCTGTTTTCGCTATTTCAGATACACGCATCCTGCGAAATGCCTAAATTGACCTGATTTGAGCTT
>NZ_JACJFF010000211.1:0-4326 GCF_014164465.1 Vibrio sp. SG41-7
GGCATGTTTATTAATGCGGGTTTGTCGCCAGTGCTCAAAGTCAGCAGTGGCCTGAATCAGGTTTTTCTGGTTTTGCATGGTGCCTTCCTTATGTTGGATAAGCACTTAGTAAACCAGAGCTGGCGAGTTAAGTTGAGCTATGCTGCCGTAAGCTCACAGTTTGTCCTGCGAACGCTTAAAGCTGTTGACACCCAGCGTTTCCAAAAAAGTTTACCAAAAGTTTTGAGTCATATGTTGGTACAACTCTGGAAGAGTCCAATTTCACTTATATAACAGAAGATGATATCAATGAAACCTATAAGCAGCATAATCGCCAAGGAAAAGTTATTGATTTTCTACATCAAAACAATGGTTCTTCTGTGTTTATTGATGCGAAAGGAGTTGAGCCAAAAGAAAAGTTGCTAGTGACCGACTCACCACGAATGATCAAAGATAAGCTGAGAGACAATCTATTGAGTGGCGTTACGCAAGGCAGTCACTGTGCTCAAATATTGGGCGATATAGCCTATGAAGGTCTAGCACCTTATGAAAACCGATACTCAATAGTGGTTACACATCAAGATTTTTACTGTGGAAGTGGTTCTAAGTTAGTTCAATATCTCGGTGGAGAGCTATCACATAAAGTAACTGAAGCTAGTAATGGGCAATTTCCTATTGAAAACATACATTTTTTCAGCATTGCTGATTTTGAAGGAATGGTAGCGGTGTGCTCTGAGGCGGGAAAGGACATTGCGGAATTTCTTGATTTTTGTACTGAGCAGGAAAAAAAACCAGCAACTCAAACTTTCGATATGCGGCAACGGATAGAAGCATTTGCAACTATGCATAATCTTGAAAATGCATCACCTATTGGTACTCAATTACTTCTATCTGATGTAGATAAATTACTGGGCACATTAAGCGAAAAATTCACTCACTCAAGAAAGCATTGGGGTAATGAACTCAAAACGATTCCCCAATTCTATCAAGCTATTTCGTAGTTGGAACAAGCTCTAAAATCTTGATTTAAGAACAACAGTTAGAACGCCTATTGAGGCGTTTTTTCTTTCTTGGTGAAATAATGGGTTTTCTATCAAAGTTGTAGTGGCACTGAGTTTGGTCACGTAATTAGATTAGAAAAAGTTAGTCAAATGATGCTTTGATGATATCTGTGTTGAATCGGTCGAAACAAGGAATGGGGCAGATTCGTTTCAGCTGAACGGTCGGCACGGAATCGGACACTTCTCCGTTACCGTTTTTACTAATTTAGCTCATGACGAATTATTAAGAAGTGTGGCAAAACCTCTAATCGAGAGGCCAACTTACCCAGTGAGGGTAGGCTTTAGAGGGGGTTTGAGGAATATGAATTTGTAACTCATGCCCACTAATTGATGCGTAGAAATCCGCGTATTCTTGATCGTTTCTCAGTTTGCTCATTAGCAAGAAGCTAACAAAGCTGAGTTCTGGTAAGAGTGCATTGCTCGAAGATACTTTTCGAGAGACAAGCGATGACAAGTTTTCTAGGCACGCTTCAATATAGTCCGAACTGAAATCGCTTATATTCGGCTTTGGCATGTTGTCGTAAAAGGCCTTAAGTTGCCAATCATCATAGTCTTTGATTGGGTCTTTCGGAAAGTGAATCGCTAATCCATCATCTTTCACTTTATTCAGAAATTCAAGGTATGCTTCGTAAGTGCCAAGTTCAGTTTCGTTTAAAAACTTAACAAACTTTCCCTTGTTCATAATCAAGTCTTTCTCTAGTTCGCGAGTAGAAAGTAAGGACTCAAAAATATCGAGTTTTGAAATTATATCTTCAGGATATTCATCATCAAACTCTTCTTCACCTTCGATCTCACTTAATTTCGCTTGCTCTAATATCTCTTTCCAAGTTACACCGTATATATGCTCAGGTGCTTCAGGCAAATCAAGTGCGATTACAGCTCCCCAAAGGTTTTCATCGAACCATTCTATATAGTCTTTTTGAGATTCAATTTTTCTCTCAATGCAAACTTCAATGAACTCATCAAGTAAGCAGTAATCTCGCTCATCCATAGAATCTGGCATTTGATTCACACTGAGCTCTTGTGACTCCTTCAAAATATCGCTCCAGTCTTTTTTGTAAAACATTGTCGGTTTATCAGGTAAGAGATATTTTTTAAGGTTTTCGTAGTGTTCTTCCAACCAAGATTCGTATTGCAATAATGACTGAATGTTTTGATAGTTTATGATCTGTAGAAACTTAGAATAACTGCACTTTTCCTCTATGTGGTCGTCTTCAGTGTCTTCACTATTGATATTGTCATGAGCTAAGAGGCCACCACCGGTTCTATTTGCAATCAACTGTCCTAAAGTTGCTTCATAGCAATCAACCTCGAGAGCAAGTATTGACTGTGCCTCTTCATTTAGCTCATCAAACCGAACTAGACCAAAGCCAATTCGATCTAACATGTTGTTGAACTTTTGGTCTGCCTCGGCAAGGTATTCTGCGTCCCAATTGAAGCCATTTCGAAATTCGTTTATTAGATCCTTCTTGTATCTTCTTAATAAGCGTTCTTTGAGGGTGAAAAAACGGTCATTGAATAGTGGGAGCAAGTCATTTGTGAGAAGTTGATTACACTCCATGCATGACACGACTAAGATGAGGTCAATATCTTTTCTTGTCGCATACAGTTGAGCAGTGGTTAGTGCAGGAACGTGGTCAATGGATAAATCCACATCCGTACCACAATATTGGCAGACTTCAGCTTCCAATACAGGATATTTCTTAGTGTAAAGTTGGTGATAGATAGCATGCGCTTGTTTTCGATTCACTGGAATGTTCTCTGTACAAAAGTAGCTAATAGAAGATAGTGTTAAGCCCCCGAAATACTAGACATTACACGGATAAGAAAAAGTAGGTCAAACTGCCACGTTGTGATTTGTGAGATTGAACATCGTTGGCACGAAAAGGGGCATTTTCGATTTAGAAATGGCAGCGTATCGACTGCGATCGCTGCCATTTTAGTATGATACTTTAATACCTGACTCTTATACACAAATCAACCGTCTAGGATCGACTTTAACACCAATATGAGAGATCATAAGTTACCACCTGACTTGAACCGCTATACAACCATGCTTCCAATGATCCACAACACCACCGATTGGGCTAACTCTATGTTCGGTAACGCCCAGATAGGCGATAACCTTATCCAAATCTTCAATTTTAAGACCGCCACAATTTGGGTTTTTTAGCTGAACCCCAACGCAAGTTCATTTGTGGCTGCATGTATATTTGCTCCATCATGATTCTGGATAATGGACTATCAAACACACAATAAGACTCGCGTTTTTCAATACACGCCCCTAGCACTTCCGACTTGCAGTAAGACCCAAGGTAGTGAGTCGATAACAAATCACGCTTCATTGCCAAGTCCATTTCTTCTTCCTCACACGCCCATATGATGTTAACCAACAAGTTAAACACGACATACGCTAGGTAGGCGTAGTAAACATACATTAACGCTGCGCCAGCACTTGCCATCCCTGCGGATGGTGCAATGGCTCCTGTTGTAGCATTCTGTGTAAAAAACATTGCCGCCACATCAGGACCAAATGTGCTCGCTAAAAAGTCATTGGTATACGTCATGATCGCTTGACCAAAGGTATGCATCATACCTTTCCCTGCTTCTTCACCAACCGCAGTCGTTGCCGTCCCCGTTGCGGCATCTGCACCACTAGACCACAACCCTGAAACAGACTCCCAAGCCGAGTTTGCTACGTTGCTTGCGCCTTCCTCTAACATGCTCCATGCGCCGCTGTAGCCGTCAATGCCAAAAACCTGTCCAGTGAGACCATCCATAGTGAGTACTGTTCTCGTTAAACTGATGTAATCTGCAAGCGTCACGGCGACAGGGTTCTTGCAGCAATTTTGCATACCGCCTACCGCTATCTTGCACTCCATAGCATCTGACTTGAAAAGTTCACATGAAACATTCTCTGTCCCTGCACCGCCCGTTGGTGGTACGGATGTTGTAGTAAAACTTCGACCCGTTGGGGCTGCTGCCCCACTTTCTGAGCTGAAATTTGAAAATTGCGGCGCAGCCAAAATCTTCTTAGGATGGGCAAAGCAACTCGATATCGATATTGGCGTGTTCTGTGCACTCATACCTACGGGAGAAAGCTGAATTGGAATGTGCACATCCACTTATCTGTCACCCGCGGGGGCTTATGCAAGAGGACAGGTCTATGGAAGCCCATTTTCTTTAAAGCTAAGACCACTGAGAAGTGTTGGCGTACCGCCATCACTCAACTTCTCAGCTCCAATTACTCAGAGTTAGACTTGAGTGGAGAGGACTGCCCTTTCAT
>NZ_JACJFF010000212.1:0-4303 GCF_014164465.1 Vibrio sp. SG41-7
AATGAAGCCGAGCGATGTATTAGAGGCTTTGTAATCCAAAGGAAAATTAGCTTCGGAACGACCTCAGATGCAGGCGATAAATTCCGTAGTCGTATCCACACACTCATCGAAACTTGCAAAAAGCGTGGCCTATCAGCAATGTCAGTTCTGAGTGAAATCATCACGTCAGTCGTTGAGAAGAAACCGTACCCGAACGTTTTTAATCTGTAGTCTCGTTCCTCTCAGTCATGAGAAGTCAAGCTGCCTTGGTGAACGTGTACATAATTTCGACATTCATGGAAATATGTAGAAGGTCAGGGTTGATACATAAGAGTCAAACCTTCGTCAACACTGATAATAGGCTAAGCATACCTCTCTCTACGCAAATTGACCCAACCCACCATAGCTTCTAAAGCGTTTCAGGAACACTAGTTCTCATAATGGCTGCAATATTATGTCGAGTCGGAAGGCCATTTTCGTAGAGGAAATAGGCTTTGATGTGATGGATGCACCTCCCTTCTAACATTGCTGTCACACTACAGGTACAGCCATTAAGATCAGGAGTAACAGCCATATCTATTAAAGTTGTCGGTATCATTTTGAGCCGTATCATTGAATCAGCCATTGCATCCTGAGGCGCGTCCATATATGTTGCTTAAATCGATGGTGCTAAATCAAGAAACTAATATCTGATCTGGCTACACCCGTTAATCATCATAGCAGAGCTGAGTTTATCTAACATAATCGATGCCGAAAGGCGGTTAGTAGTCACTTAAGTGGAGTTACTTGACTGAACTTAGGGTATGAATTCCGGTAAGTTCATTGGTTGAGTTTGCATTTCTATTTTGTTAATTTTTCACTGATCATTAAAAGGTTTGGTAGTTGATACTCGAATTCAAATTTCCGTCTTACTAGTGCTGAATTAACCGTGTCTCTTAACGACATTTTTGTGCTTGGAATCATGAGACTTCTTTAAGAAAGTCCCCTATATTCAAAACGCAGGGTGAACGTATGAGCGATTCTTGCTTAAACATTAAACACAAGTACATTCTCCTTGATTCAAAACGTACACATAGTGATTAACTTATAAAGTGATACAAAGGAAAAATGAAAACTTTAAATGTATAACGATGTTGGGGTGGCGTTAACTACCAGTATCATTAGAAAGTGTTATCCTCCCCAAAAAAAGAGATAATCATTATGAACATCGCAAAAAAAATAGTATTAGCTTCTACATTACTTTGCACATTAGCTGTTATAACTACAGGAGTTATTATAGAGTGGCGTTCCTTGGGACTTGTAGAGAAGGCCCTTTATCAAAGGGCAAGCAGTCAACTCATATCAATCCGTGAAATAAAAAGAAATGAAATAGAGAGCTACTTTAAACAGCTCAGTGGCCAACTGATAACAGCCGCAAATTCAGTTGGGGTTCAGGACGCAATCACCGCTTTTACTCATGCTTTCGAACAATACCCTATAGACCTTGTTTCAACTAACGATATTAACCATCTTCTTCACTACTACCAATCAAGCTTTGGTGAATCGTACCGCTCATCTAACGGGGGAGTCTCAGCTAATGAGCTTCAGAAATTCGAAAGCCTTTCCAAACGAGCTCAAGCGCTTCAAGCTCGCTATATAGGCTTCAACCCCAGCCCCCTTGGCGAAAAACACCAATTAATGAGCGATTCACTCAATACTCAATATGACCAAATTCATGCAAAGTACCATCCAAGCATCAAAGCCTTCCTTGAAGAATTTGGCTATTACGATATCTTCATGGTGGATACAAACGGCAACGTAGTCTATTCAGTTTTCAAAGAGTTAGACTACGCAAGTAACCTAAATACAGGGCCATACGCAAACACAGGACTCGCAAATGCGTATAAACATGCGCTCTCGTTACCTAGCAATCAATTTTATCTTGAAGATTTCACTCCATACTTTCCCTCTTATGAAGCCGCGGCCTCTTTTATTGCGACCCCAATCCAAAAAGAAGGTCGTACGTTAGGAGTGTTAATATTCCAAATGCCAGTAGATGAGATTAACCGCATCATGACATTCAATGGCCACTGGAGCGAGGCTGGCCTTGGTGATAGTGGTGAAACCTATTTACTAGGCCAAGATGGATTACTACGTAGTGAGTCCCGCTTTTTAAGTGAAGAACCAGCCAATTACTTCTCAGCACTGCGAGGATTTGGTCTCGATAACAGCATTTTAGAACAAATCGAAAGTAACTCTTCCGCGATAGGCAGACAACCCATCTCGACACTGACCTCTAAGGCCTCACTTCAAGGTCAAAGTGGAATAGGTATAGTAGAAGACTATCGTGGTATATCAGTGTTATCAGCTTACGCCCCTATTAACGTCGCAGGACTCACTTGGGGAATCCTGACCGAAATGGATAAACAAGAAGCACTGCAAGATTTAGACTCTTTGAGTCGCTCATTAATCATGACAATAATAACTAGCATAATTATTGTCGTCGTGATCGCCATGATAATTTCATACTTGCTAGGGAAAAGTATAGCTAGGCCGATAACTCAAACCAGTGAAAAAATTCAGCGTATCAGTAAAGGCAACGATCTAACGCTGCAGCTTGATATTTCAGGAAAAGACGAGGTGAGTACTCTCGCAATCTCACTTAATGCTTTATTTGCCCAACTACAGGATACCATTGGGAAATTTGCTCTGGCGACAAATACACTCAATAGTAATACGCAAAGTATAGTCAGAAATATGAACAACACACGAGAGTCAGTGACAGACCAAAGTCATCGAACAGACTCTGTCTCTACAGCAGTGAATGAAATGAGCACCTCGATCACCGAAGTGGCTCAGTATGCAACCCGCGCTGCAGAGTTCGTAAACACTGCACATAATACCTGTAGCAACGGAGTTCGAATCGGACAAAACTTAGGTAACGAGATCTCTCGTCTAAATGAAGATATGCAAACTGCGGTCTCAGCCATTAAACGTTTGAATAATGAAACCAACTCAATTACCAGCGTGCTTGATGTTATTCAAGGCGTAGCTGAACAAACGAACCTACTGGCACTTAATGCAGCAATTGAAGCAGCTAGAGCTGGAGAGCAAGGCCGAGGTTTTGCTGTTGTTGCAGATGAAGTCCGCTCATTGGCAGGAAGAACACAATCTTCTACCGAAGAGATTCGAAGCAAAATCAACTCACTGCAACAAGAAACTCTCAACGTATCTCAAAGCATAGAAAACGCAAATCTAACCCTCTCACAAGGCGTTGAGACGTGTGACCAAAACACCCAAATGCTAGAACAAATAGTTATCATGATTAACGAGCTCAACGAGATGAATATTCAAATAGCGACAGCAACGGAGCAGCAGAGAGTCGTAGCCGATGAAATCAGTAGCAGCATAACGTCCATCGCTGATGCTTCTTCTGAAGTGTCAACTCAAGTCCAGAGAGCGGACGATGTACTACAATCTCTATCAAATGAAACAGAGCAGCTCAATATAGGAGTCTCTCAATTTAAATATTAACTCCGATGAATACATAGTAGCTCCCCTCCCAGGACTGTCTTCCATACACAAATCCTGCTATGAAAATCGCAGGACTTTTTTACGTATTTCTGTTCTCAACAATAAATAAACAGTTGGAAGTGAATATGATGTTTTCAGTTAATGCAGAACCGCTGTTTTTCAAGCAAGTTGTCGTGTTTTTTACAATTTAGTAACCTGAATAATTACGCTGCACACTTTTCAGGGTTCAAGTAAACCTCATCGATATAACTCCAGTCTCTCGTCTGCCGACTCCACCTGCCTGGGGGAGTTAATTGAGCACGTCGGTAGACTTGCATACGCTGTCGGAGAATTTCATTATCCTCGCCGCAATGCCTCTGCTGAGGTGTTACATACTTTATGCCACTGTGTTTATGCTCATTGTTATACCAATCAACAAAATTACCAACCCAGCACCGAGCGTCTTTAATAGAAGAAAACCCATCCATTGGCCATGAAGGACGATACTTTATTGTTTTAAACAACGACTCAGAGTATGGGTTGTCATTGCTTACTCTTGGCCTAGAGTAAGAACTTACAACCCCAAGGTCATGCATCTTTGCACGCATGGTGTAACTTCTCATAGGAGCTCCGTTGTCAGAGTGCAAAGTAATGTTGCCTTGCACACACTTTTCCCGCCATGCTGTTCTTTGGAGTAACTCCGCTGTATATTCGCCTAGCTCCTGATCATACACTTCTGCACCTACTACTTTTCTACTGAAGATATCCATTATCAAATAGAGGTAATAGTGCTTCCCTCGTATTTTCGATGGCAGATAACTGATATCCCAGC
>NZ_JACJFF010000213.1:0-4162 GCF_014164465.1 Vibrio sp. SG41-7
AAGAAATCAGAGTGAAGCGACACGCACCCTATCCACAAGATGCCATTGATTACGCAAAGCAGCAGGTAGGCAAACCTGGTTATGATGTCGCTACGAATAATTGTGAGCACTTCGTAAATCGTTGCCTTAAACAGCGACATACGTCTAACCAAGTGAGTAACGGCGGTCATGTCATCGCTCATGTTGCAGCTAGGCAAGGTCTACTCGGTCAATCAGCTAAACAGTTTGCGAAAGGTCCATTAGGCACCATCGCTATCGCCTCTACAGGGGCGAAGTACGTGGGGGAATACATTGGCTTACCTGATAGCGTCAACACCGTTGTCGGCGCTCCTGGGGATCTTGTAGCCAAGCCTATTGAAGCTGCCTACACAGGTGCTGTTGATACCCTAAGCAATACTTACGATAAACTGAGTGAGGGGGAAATCATCGGTGCCACTGGCGAGCTTATAACGGGTACTGTAGAGACTGCTGTTGATATCGTCTTTGCACCCATTGAAGTGGTAGGTAATACGTGGGGTGCGATTAAGTCATGGTTTGATTAAGTTACTGGAGGGCTAAACACCCTCCATTCCTCACTACCGATAGCTGGTACCAAAATTACGGCGTCCTTCACCATAATGTTTAGTATCTTTTTTTTGCCAAATAGTTCAATCGACGGAAGATCTCCCTATGAGATTAATAGCACTTTATCGATGCCTGAGTAAACGACTACTGCCATAACTATTACGATTTTCCCCATAGACTTTAGTTTTCACCTTAGCGAAGTAACTGAGCCTTTTGAATAAATCACAATACGCTTGCTCTGGTATCGACGTGTTGCGTAAGAGATAAGAAGCTCCTGAAGGGATGGTAACTAAATCCCACGCTTCATCAAATCCGATTTTAAGGGCGCTACTCCACGCACCAATAATCATCTTAATAAGATTGCTCGGTTCTTCCCCTGTGCGCTTAACACCGGGATGGCGAAAGGTATCATTGTTAAGAAACAAGACTAGGTGGTAATGATCTTGCCCAGTTTCCCCTTGCTCACAAACCCAAACGTATTGCACCTCTGAACGGTGAGTACTGTTACCATTACGACGGGTACGTGAGATGTGGTTTCCAATTTTACTTTTCAAAGATTTAATGAAACGTGTAATTGACGCTTCTTGAAAATTATTAAAGGAAGCATTCCCTGATGCTTGTCTTGGTAGGTGCAAATCCACCCTCACTGCTAGCGTTCTAGCGTGAGTGCGTAGTGCGCTATTCATCACGTTAATGTTCGTGTTCAAATACTCTTCTATAAACTCAAAAGCCCCTTGGTAGCGAGGTCTTCCCAAAGGAAGGGTTTTAAAGGTAGTTGCTTTGATGATTGTCAGGTTTTTATTGGTTGGGTGTTTAGGCATTACTTTGTATCCATTGATGAGTTACGTTCAAATGAATACTGGTTCTGTAATTATTAAGTTGGTTCCACTAACGCATTACTAACCTAGGGGTTATTAATGAACTGGTAAGTACTAGTGTATTACCATTACCGACATTTCCCCTCTACTATTGCAAAAAATAAAAAGTAGGCCACTAAGCCTTGGAGGGCAAGGCGAGAGAGCCGTTAGTCGTAATGTTAACCTACTCGCATAGTATATTGGTAATTCCTAGTTGCTGTAGGGGTCACTCCTCTTCTTTTTCATTCGTCAAAATTGTTGCTTCCCTGACCTGTGTTGCCCTGCATGGCCATGCCATCTCACTCTAGTAAGCGCATATATTACCCATATCGACAGTGCTCAAATCACAGCTAGATAACAAGTTACTTACAAGCTACAAAAACTGGCTTTCTCCGCTCATACCATGTCATAATTCTTGATATAAATTATGAAACTCCCATTGCAAAATGGAAACTCCCTAAATCAAGAAGACTAGCTATGAACCAACTTGCATTAATAAATGACGACATGATTATTACCCTTCCCTTTGCGACTAGCTACTGGATTGTCTTCAAGAGCGGTAATGTCGAGAGTTTACAGGTGCATAAATATCAATATCCACTTTGCCGAAATGCCTTAAATTTAGACCATCTCGCACTCCCTACTGAAGTACTTAACTTTGCTGCTTTTGGGGAAGTATCCTTCATCATCGCAAATGTTGAAAAGCCGTATGGGTTTATGGATAAGCTGCGAAAACTGCAAAGTGATGCTAACAAGTTTGGGGAAGTTACCAACGCACTCACAACTATGACCTACCTAGAAAGTCAAAACTCCCTCAAGTTATCCTCTTCAAAAAAAGTGAATTTGATTAAGTTATGCAATCTACTCCAATCAGAAGTGGATTATGCAACATTGTCTTTAACTATAAAAAACGACGAGATAATGAATCGCTTAAGCATGAGCTCTAGAAGCCTAACTACTGCCATGCAAACCCTAAAAGATCTCGAATTCATCAGCATCCAGAAGAGAAGTTTTAAGAATTTTTCATTACCACAACGAATCATTTTCAATACAAGTTTCTTTGAACAGATGATGGCCATAACTGAAGATGAGCTAGAAAGAGTGCAACAAGCCACCATCAAATCCATCAATTATATGGTGCTTCAAGAGCATATAAATGAACAGATTGATAAGAAACTACACAACAAGCATTACCTCGCAATTGCGGAGTTACTTGAAGCATATGAGTCAATTTATCAACATGAGCATAAGAATAATCCAACAACTAATGAAGGTAAGTTGGAAGCTTTAGCCAAGAGGAGGGAGCAACTAACAAAAAAAATAGAACAAGTTTCTTCAGCATTTATTGAACGCCAAAACACATTTAGACAAATCGCCGTAATGAAAAGAGATAGTGGTGATGATAATACTTTACCTTATTGTAAAACTGACATTCTCAAAGCGTATGACACTGTAGAGATCTCAATGCAGCGCACAAAAGAAAAAGCTAAAGCTCTTATGCTGAATTTAGCAGATCTAGGTATTAGAGATCCTAGGGTCATAAAAGCCATCACGAACCTGCTATAGATTGGCAATGGTCTGTTATCTGCACTCCCCCTAATAAAAAGCACTAACTCTTGAGAGAACCCAAGCTTGCACCTCACTTTCAAGCCAGGCTTTGCGCTTGCCCATAATGGCGTAGTTACTAGGAAGACCGACAGCTTTAATCAGGTTATAAATGCTACTGCGACACAGTGTCGTCGTTTCCATAACGTCACGCAGACGAAGGAAACGATCACTACTATTCTGAATGATTTCCATCATATTCTCCTGGTTATCGGTTTATCCAGGAAGATGAAATATATCTGAGTTGGCTTTGATCACAGGTCCACATCAAAGTGTTATAAACAGGGTTTGATAAGGTATAAATAGCCACTACAATTAAATGTATAGCTTTTACATTAAAAGTAAGCCCATTACATTGCAGGTTGCCTATAGATGAATATTGAAATCAGTGAAGAGATCAACCAACGCTTAAGCACGCATAGAGTTGGCTTTGAAACTCAAGAGCAGGTAATAGAAAGGTTATTAGACCACTATGAAGCTAAGCTTAATCAAGAAAGACCTGTGGTTAAATTCGTCCCTAATGAAAGTGAGTTTAAGCAAAACCTAGTACAGAAAAAGTCTGCTTGGAAAGAGCTTCATTTCAATGATGGCTCAGTCAAAGTTGAAGAGTGGATTGCTAGCCAATTTAAGGAAACATCCAGCCTGAGATCAAACATTTGGTCCGGACCTCTAAGAGACTGGAAAAGCAAGAATATAAGCAAGCTTACTCTCTCCATTGAAAAGCCAGAAATGAAGAGTGACCTTAATGATGGCGCTATTGAGATTCAAATTGGTAAGTTAATCAAAGCGCATATTGATAACATACTTTCTCGTTGCTCTAGAGATCGCGCGTATCTGCGACAGCTTAGAGATGCCAAATGGTGCCATGACAATCTATGCATATCATTTCCTTTATTAATGTCATCCGAACAGATAAAGGAAAAAGGGTTGCATGCGAGGTACTGGACAGTATGCGCCCCATGAACCCACGGGGCGATGTTGTTAATGTTTGAAGCTCCAAGGTAGGAGCGTATCGATATCAGGCTCAGCTTTCGCTAGCTCTTTCATGCACTTGACCATGTAGTCGTAGAGGATAAGGCCGTTGGCTTTCGCAGTCTCGACGATGCTGTAAAGCATCGCACTCGCGTCAGCGCCAT
>NZ_JACJFF010000214.1:0-4153 GCF_014164465.1 Vibrio sp. SG41-7
TATTTCAAGCCGCGAGGTCGAGGGCTCGAGGCTATAGAAATACAGCCACTTTCATCACCATGATCTACATGATAGCGAGCCCTGCCGCTGAAATATTGAAATCCACTTGAAACGTCGAAGAGCCATTAATTTTTTCATTGTTTCCACTCTGGTTTGTAAATTTCGGGAGAGGATTCTAGCGATATTTTCAAAATAAAAAACACTGTTCGAATAGGGCGGGAAGGATTAAATGAAGATTAAATACCTCAAGATATAAACCTGTATTTCCATGAACTAAAATTACAATTTTTTAGATAGATTAAATGAACGATGTGCAGGCGTTACTCTATGATTTTATGGGCTTTCCTTGAGGGAGGGCGGTGCATGTTTCACGAAGAAAAACCTCTGGCAATAGAGAGCACCACCAGAGGTATGAATCATTTGAGGCGTACGTTTTAATAGAAATTAAATCCAAATGAGCAATATTGGGTTGGCCTAGGTTCTAACACGTTACGATAATTGGATTAAAAGTGAGCAGCCCAACCAATCAGGAACCCTTGCGATGCGGTATCGTATTCAAAGGTCCCCTTGTTTTCGTAATCAACCCAAGTCGATTTGTAGGCAACATTTAAGTCAGACCAACTGTTTATCTGGTATCGCACGCCAGTTAACAGAGACGAGGTAAAGTCGGTGTCACTGCCAAGCCCTGCATCAATGGTTGCGTGAAATTTCCAATCCTTATTGATCTGCGTTATCCATCTCACACCTATTTGGTAATCAACCCAATCTTCATCGAGTGATCGGTCTGTACTTAGCTTGCCACCTGAACCGTAAAGCTTGGCATCAATGTCGTTATCCCACCAACGAAGCCCAAACAGATAATCAATCGTGCCAAAATCGTATTGGTAGCGCTTAAACCCCTTCACATCTAAAACACCTTGTCGGATATCAAGATTGCCTTTTAATACCTCTAGGTTGCTACCTAACACTGAGTTTGTTTTTCCGCTTAACTTCATGAAGCTGTAGTCAATGTAATAGCCCCACTGATTGTCATAGATACCCTCTAAACGCACCATTGCGGTCATATCAAGATGATCCATGATGAATGCAGGATCAACATCGACATCAGCAGACAAATCACTAATGGTGCTGTCTCCACGGATGTTGAGTGCGAGCGCGTAAATTTCGAAGCTATGTTGCCACTTTTTTGTATCCGCTTGTGCGCTTGCTTCCTGAGCATTTACGGTTGAACTTGCAGCTAATGCTGATGCGAGTAGGTAACGCCATTTAGCCATATTGATATCCTTATCTTCGATGTGAAATAGCACGAATGTGAATGTGTGTTTTAACTATCCATTTTTCACATATGCAACTTGTATATCTCTGAAAAGGGCATGCTACTGACCGATTATTACGCTCAACCCTCTTGTACGGCGGGTCGTTCTGCATTCTTAACGGGTCAACTCCCTGTTCGAACAGGCATGCACTCAGTTGGGTTACCGGGTGGCCCAGTTGGTTTAAGTGCCGACACGCCAACGCTTCCTGAGATTCTTAAAACCATGGGTTATGTTACGGGTCAGTTTGGTAAAAACCATCTTGGTGATCGAGATGAATTCCTACCGACAATGCACGGTTTTGATGAGTATTGGGGTTGGTTGTATCACTTGAATGCAATGGAATACACAGAAGATCCAGATTGGCCAAAAGATGGATCTTTGGATGCCTTTGCACCTCGTAATGTCATTTACGCAAGATCAGATGGCAAAGGTGGTCAAACGATCGAAGATGATGGTGCATTGTCGATCGAGCGTATGCGTACACTCGATGATGAAGTGAATAAACACGCGATCAACTTCATCGAAAGGGCGGTTGAAGCGGATAAGCCATTCTTTACTTGGTACTGTCCATCACGTGGTCACGTTTGGACACACCTGTCACCTGAATACGAAGCCATGCTTGGCCAAAACGGTTGGGGACTTCAAGAAGTGGTCATGAAAGATCTTGATGACCATGTTGGTGAGATGATGGCGAAAATGGAAGAACTCGGTATTGCCGATAACACCATCATCATTTTCACTGCCGATAACGGCCCAGAGATCATGACGTGGCCAGATGGTGGTATGACACCATTCCATGGCGAAAAAGGCACAACTTGGGAAGGCGGCGTTCGCGCTCCTGCACTTGTGAGCTGGCCTGGTAAAATTCCTGCAGGTACTGTAGGCAATGGCATCTTTAATGGTATGGACTGGTTACCCACTCTGGTTGCTGCGGCTGGTGGTCCAACGGATCTTAAAGAGAAAATGCTGAAAGGTCACGATGGCTTTAAAGCGCACCTTGATGGTTACAACCAAGTGGATATGCTGACAGAGAAAGGTGAGTCTAATCGTAAAGAGATCTACTACTACGAACGAGACAAGCTACAAGCGGTTCGTATTGGCGATTGGAAGGCGCACTTTGTGGTCCAAAATCATGGCTGGAGTGGTCCGAAAGAGGAGCTAAACGCACCGTTACTCTTTAACTTACGTCGTGACCCGTATGAGCGAGCGGCAGAAGAGTCGGGCATGTACTTGAAATGGATGGGGCAGAAAATGTGGGCATTTGGTCCCGCTCAAGCTGCTGTACAACAACATCTAGCAACCTTCCAAGAGTGGCCCCCAGTGACACCAGATTTACCAGCTGAGAAAACAGGTGGTGTGGGTAACTAATACGCACTTGTAAAAACTAAGTGCCCGGTTAACAAACCGTTGACTGGGCATTTTTTGTTTGGTCTATTAATCTTTTCTTTGAGTAAAAATAAGCCCGAGTTAATAGAGTCTTGAGTAGATGGTAGCCCAAGCTAATCCCCAAGAGGCAACTTATAGCTGTTTTTCAACTCTTTAACCGAGATATTCGACTGAATCGCACTTACGCCTTTTACTCGCCTGATCGAGCTAATACGCTCAAAGTACTCTTCCAAATCTTTCGCTAGCACTTGAATCATATAGTCGGCACCACCTGCAATGCAGTGACACATAGGAATCCAATCGGTTACTTCGACAAACTCTTCAAACGGTTCTGTGTTTTCTACTTCATGGTTACCCAAGGTCACAAGAGTAAAACCAGCTACATGAAAACCAAGCTTTTTGCGGTTTAGCTTCGCGGCGTAACCATCGATATAACCCGTCTCTTCCATGCGTTTCCAACGGCGCCAGCACGGGGTCTCGCTGAGGTTCACTTTCTCTGCGAGCTTACTGTTGCTCATGCGTCCGTCTTGTTGGATATGTTCTAAGATGGCGATATCTGTGTCATCTAACACTTCTTTGGTGGATTCTTTCTGTTTCATGGTGTTTTTAGAAAAGTCTTGCTCAAATTTGGATTAATATTAGCCTATATAGCAATTTAATTCCTAGTCGAATCTGTAAACTCTCTCCGTATAAATACTTTACTTATTAGGAGTGAGAGGAAATGAGCTCTCAATTAATGCTGGCGTTCTTGCTATTTTCAACATCAATTGCAATTACACCTGGGGCAGGCAATATCGCATTACTTGGGATTTCAAGTCGTTATGGGTTTGCTGCGACTTTACCTTTTATCTCTGGAAACGCTGTTGGCATCATCATCGTACTGGCCGGTTCCAGTGTCGGTTTGGTGAGCCTATTTACCCTTTACCCAGAGCTATACAACATTTTGAAATACGCGGGTGCGGCTTATTTGCTGTTCATGGCATGGTCGATTGCGAACATGCAAATCGAAGAAAGCACCACAGATAAACGTTCAGGTTTTATGTCAGGTGTGTTGGTGCAGGTGTTAAACCCTAAAGGTTGGATAGCGTCATTGACCGTGTTTTCACAGTTCATTACTCCGAATGCAGATTACTTGATTCAAGTAGTGACCATTATCGCGGGTATGGTGATTACCGGTGTACCGTGCATGTTGGTGTGGGCGTATTGCGGCACCATGCTGAAAAAATTACTGCAATCACCAAAACAGATGATGTTTGTGAACCGTTGTTTGGGTGGAAGCTTAGCGATGGTGGTTGCCTTTATGCTTTATCAACCAGCATAAAGCGTCTCTACAAATAAAAAAAACCACTCCTAAATCCATAGGAGTGGTGTCTAAAAGTCGACTAAGTCGTTAACAGTAAAGAATTAAGTTAACAAATATTTAAGGAACTTGAGTTAAAAGCTTTTATGCC
>NZ_JACJFF010000215.1:0-4109 GCF_014164465.1 Vibrio sp. SG41-7
TTAAGGCTAATCCACAACAGTTCTTGCCCTGGAATTATCAGTCCAATATCTAATCAAAACAGGCTCTGGCTTTTGGCCAGAGCCGCTTCTTCATACCTATGTACACTATCTTCTCGTAAGCTCACACATCTTCCCGTTTTGTGCCTGTGCCAGCCCGCAATGAAATTCTGATTAAATTTCTCAAGCTTAAGCTTACGGATAAATCGCTATCTAACATCAAAAAAGACCTCAAATTGATGATCAATGTTGCTAGGAAAAAGGGCGGGAACTTAGAGATGCGGCTACATGAGCTGAATTCACAAGCTGCCCGCACCAAGCTCGTCGGTGCAGAAAAGCTCTACAATTTATTGGTTCACCTTTATGACACTGAAGGCATTGAATCACGATTGTTCGAAGAAGGCAGTCAAGCCGAATCAGGTATTCTCTATATGCTCGAAGAGCAAATAGAGCATGGCTTTGATCAGGAGCATAAACAGATTACCCCGCTCTCTATGTTGATGCAGTCAGAACAAGCCCCAGAACTGATTAACTCAATCAACGCTCATGGTCTATTCATCGCTGAGATGAAAGAGTGGAGTGCTAAATCGAATCAAGCTCATATTTTAGTCCATCCTGCTTAAATCTTTTCATTCTAAACCAAGTGGTCGCTCACCTGATTTTCAGGGAGCACTATTGATAGAATAAAGGCCCTCATTCTGTTGTGATGTCACAACCTTTACTGTTTTCCTGAATTGATACTATTGAGCAAGTGTCGAAAGACAAAGATTGAAACTAACATTTGCCCCGTTATGTATATGGAATCCACGTATTTACAAAGTGATTTTGGTAATAAAAGTTAAGATGCGGTCGTATATTCGGCTTCTTATTGAAGGAGCTACCTTCTAGCCTTTGATGTTTTGCGCACCTACTGTCCTTATCGAGTTAGCAGCTTGCTTAGCATGACAGAACGGCCAGGTTTTCAGTAGGTTGGTCTTACCTTTTATGCTTCATCATTTTGTAAAATTTTAGAATTTGTTAGTGATTAATTAGTAAGTAATACTGGTTTGTATTCAGTCTCATACCGAAGCATTGCCCACGCAGTCCGTACCACTTTGTTCGCCAGTGCAATGCAGGCCTTCTTGAAGCCGATACGATCTATGATACTCCTCAACCAAGCATCCTTTTGAGTCTTCGGTTTTTCGGGGAGTCGTCCAACGTAAGACATTGCACCAAGATAGAGAAGGGAGCGTAGCTCCTTCACTCCACCGCATTTATCGATCCCAATCATAAAGACCTTGCCACCTGAACTGTGTTGTTTGGGTGTAAGACCAACAAACGCTGAAGCTTGTCTTCCATTCTTGAACTGCTTTCCATCACCAAGAGTTGTATAGAGCATCGCAGCTGTTGTTTCACCAACACCTTCAATTTCCATTAATCGTTGGCATGGTTCTATCTGGCGGGTTAAAGCATTTTTCTCTTTTTCGAACGCGATGAGTTTTGCTTTCAGTTCTTTATATTGCTCCCACAACATGGACAGAACGGATACAACATTTGCTGGTATTGAGGTCTCTCCATCAAGTACTGTTTGAACCGACGCTTTTAAACCTTTTTCACCTCTAGGGTTTGCTATCCCGTAGCCCAAAATCGTCCCTCTAATGTGAAGCCCTAAGGAAACCACACTACGAGATAAGAACCTACGGCTGGTTTCTAATGAATGCATAGATTGTTGTTCTAATGACTTTGGACGGCTGTACTTGATACCAATTTGGATAGCGGCATTAGCGATAGCAAGGGCATCATTATGATCAGTTTTATGTCCTTCTAGGTAGCCTTTCACTTTCTTCGGGTTGATAATCCGCACTTCGTGTCCAAACTTTTGAGCTAACTGACCCCAATAATGACATCCGCAACACCCTTCCATTGCGACAATGGAAGGCTTAGCCTTGGCAAGAAACTCTTTCATTTTCTGTCGACTTAGAGGTTTATTGGACAGCATCTCACCGTGAACACTGATATGGCAGGCTTGCAGAACATTTTTTGCTAGGTCGATAGCGATAACATTTTTAGTCAACATATTGGAGCCCTCGTTATAATGGCACTCTGCTAAGTGTAGACTGGCAGAGAGGGAGTGGATTCCATACATCAAGTTAACACACAGAAATTTCAGCTAGCCTAACTTTGCCTACAAAATGTGTTTCAAACAGTGTTGTTACATTTTCTCTGGTTAACTTAGCCCCGGTCTGCCTCTTGCAGTGACATGTTAAAGCCAGCTCTATAACCTAAAACCCAACACTTACATTTTTTGTCTCCATTTTTTAACATAACTTATACCTTTAATACAAAATGATATACGCCTCAATCATCTGAGTGAAGAAACCTTCTATTTATTGCTTATTCTTTCAATATTTATTTATCATTCACCTAATTATTTAAAGGCATTACAGAATGAAAAAATTATTACTATCGACCGCGATTCTTTGCGCTTTAGGCGCAGGTAACGCACAAGCAAATTGGAAGGACACTCTCAATTCAGGACTTGATAAAGCAAAATCCATCATCTCTGATACTGGCAGCTCTAGTGACACTCAAGTAGAACCTGAATATATCCCTCGCGTTACTGAAGTTATTGTTTCCGATAATTGGAATGGAGTAGAAAAGCGATTTGGCAAGGTCATAAGCCTAAAAGAGAAACAAGACGGTGCGCCTGCTAAATCGGGACTCATCAAAAAAGGAAAATCGGATTATCAAGAAGAAATTGATGAACTACTTGAGCAAGTGTTCGAGTTAATTTCAGATGAAGATTTGTCTGATTACCAGGAGCAACTTCTCGCTAACGATGAGGCCATGAAAGAAGAAATCTCTGAATTATCGGAGTTAAAGAAGAAATACAAGCTGACCTTTGATAAAGGTGATAAAGCAGATATAACGGAAGTGTAGTCGATAAAGAGAGTGATATTGCTTATGTCGCTGAGCAGCGCTCACTCATTATTGTGGCAGTACAAGAGCGCTTAAATGATTTCGGAACATTCGTTACTGAAGAGCAAGTAGAAGCGCTATTAACCAAAGTGAATGTCAACGAAATACTTTCGATGACAACGGTATTTCCAGTGATTAGCGAGTTTGCGAACTATTTGGGTCAGGTTTCTCAAGATACAGGGGAAGACTTAACCGCTGCGAAGAAATACTATGGTATGTATGTGTTGCTCTTGGAGTTGCAGCTCTTTATCCAAGATCAATACATTAACAAATTAGAGTACACCTTCATTCCTAGAATTACCGAGCTAGGTAATCAGAACAACAAGTTGATTAAAGAGACGAAAGCTCTATCTCGCAAAACCAACTCTAAAAACCTATCCATCTATAAGAAGAATTTAGAAAGTCAGCAATACTCTGCAAAAGTCATAAATAGTTATAAGAAGCAGCTTCAATCTGATTTAAAGAAAGTGAAATCGGCTAAGGCCAGATTAAAGAAAGATTACGATGCTGCGGTTAATACGTATAAAACAGTCGACATCGCATTTAATGTATCAGGCCTTATAAAGGAAAATGAAAAACTCTTTGATGAGGTGATGAATCTGCAGGCTCCAGAACTGATCCCGTTTGAGAATGAAAAAATGAAAGATGAGTTTTCAAAAATTAGCGCTCAAATTCGGAGTTATTAACAGCCTAACATATTGATGTACTAACAGGCAGGAGTGATACTCTAATGCCGCTCACTTAAAGTGAGTGGCATTGTTTTTTCTTCATTACTCCAGGGAAAGATCTTGCTCGCCTAGACTGCATTAATAACAGTATTGCACAAGCATCCGAGTTATTAAAAGCAGATCTCACATGAACTTGGAGCTATATCAACACGAGTAGATGGTGTAACCATTACTGTAACTTATGTTGAGTGTACGTATCGCAGTAAGATGAGAGGTGATGTTTCTATAGAAACCCTAAGAAAAGCACTAATAGCTAAAAGGTAGGTAAGGGGAAGCTTTGGGAGTAATCGTAACTCAGAAATGTCCGTGCGACCTGAAGTCGTATGAAGCGTTGTTCACCACGAAGAGTGAACCATCTGTACCACCAGATGCCCCTAAGAGCCTGAATAAAGCAGCGGCTCTGACAATGTAACGAAGCTTGGTCGT
>NZ_JACJFF010000216.1:0-4062 GCF_014164465.1 Vibrio sp. SG41-7
CGTTGGTGTTACCCAAGACATATCAGGTGTCGCTGATTTACTATCAAACCACGTCGGTTCTAATTCTTCTCGGATAAGCTTTTGGATTTGGTTCTTATTGATAGGAGATAGATGGTCATTCATATCGCCCGTTATTCCCATAGGAATTTCTACTATGCGCCAAGCCAGCGTATCCAATAAGCCTGGAAGCATTAGCTTTGTAGTTAAGTATATGACTGCACCAGCTCCTATCAAAGGAGCAATACCAATAAAGAAAAGCCCGACATTTTGCAACGGTGACAACACGTTCCATTGATGCTCGACGTATCCCAAGCGGCCATGCCCAGCAGTGTATTCAAAAAATTTTATTTTGGTTATTCGGTGCCGAAAAAGGAACGCCGCAATAGCATGACTGAGTTCATGAATAGGCACTCCAATAGCTGCTGTAGCTAAGTACACCCCCCCGGCTGCCTTTATTGCTAAGCGCAATGGGGGTTAACAGCTTTCCAATAAGGTTTTGAATAATGACCACCAGCACAATGGGCAGCAAACCAACTAAAAACCATGTCAGGAATGATACGAGCATGTTAAATTACCAACCTCTTACTTGCATTTCGCATTTGCTCATCTTTGATGCGAATATACCGTTGAGTGGTAGTAACGCTAGCATGTCCCATCATATCCTTTAAGGTCATGATATCAACGCCAGTTTCCAATAAGTCGTTCGCGTAAGTCCGACGCAAGTCATGAGGAGAGCAATGCTCTAACCCAGCTTCCATTCGTCTAGTTCTCAAGATTTCGTAGATTGCCTGATCTGTCATTCGACTGTCTTGTACATCATCATGCCGTCGAATTCTTGGAAAAAGAGGCCCAGGCTGTTCACCTCGAACATCATTAACCCACAATTTTAATCTTCTAAGCGTTCCGTCGGGCATAAAGGCCAATCGTTCTTTATTACCTTTACCCATAACTGTAATTGCTTGTTCTCGCCAATTTATATGGCCTAGATCTAGGGCCACTATTTCACTTCTCCTTAAACCGCAGCCTAAAAGCACCCCAAAAATTGCACTATCTCTAACTCCTTTACATCGTGAGTCTTCATCACACACTTTGAAAAGCTGGGCAACTTCATGACGTTCTAGCGCTCTCCCTTTGGGAATTCTTTCGCCACGCACATTCTTTATTTGCTTGATATGGTGATAACTTTCCATATCAATCTGCTTCATTGTCCATGCTTCAAGAGCGACGCCTTTTAACCCAGCAAGATAGGTGTTAATGGTGTCTGGGGCTCTTCCTGCATCAATCAGCAAGTCAATAATACCCTGGACATGGTGGCGTCTCATTGTCCCCCAGTCACAATGAAACATGCTTTGGTTGCCCGTCATTTTGGCTACATTATTCAGGAAGTAACCCATTTTTTGACGGCTAAGCTTTGAGCGGAGACTAAGTAAATAGGCTGATGCCGCGTTAGTTTTTATACTGCTCTTAATCTGTTCTGCGATGATCAGCTCTCCTTGTTGTTCCGCAGTTATTATGTTGTTAGCGTGATATTCCATGTTGGTTTCTCTTCTTTTCATGCACGTTGTATCGAGAGTAGGGGGCCACATTCACTTATTATTTTTTAAGCCCTAAAGCTACCATCAATAAATCTACGAACTTCTGGGGTATTGTTGGTTGCTTTTCTTCTTTAGGAGCTTTAGCAGCTTGTTCATATTGCTGGATCAAGGGTTCAAACCGTACTGGATTACATAGCAATTTATATACAGTCATATTTGGGCTCTCAATTAGTTTATTGCTTTCAAAACCAAACTGATCCACCAGGTATTTAGCAACAGCTCCGCTGCGTGAACGACCAAAATAGCAGTGAACGTAGATTTTATTCACTCCAGAAGAGATTAGTTGAGATATGAAATTTTTTAGTTTCTCTGCCTGTTCTGAATCAATATAAGAACAATAGCACATTCGAAACTCATCTTTATGGATGTGGATAGCGTCTTCACTATAGCCTCCATCAAAAAAAGAATCTCTGTATATCAGCTCCCAGGAACCGAGTTCAGCTAAAGGTTTTCCCGGATCGGTGATAGAAATCATTGCTACTCAGGGCTATGGGTGAATAGTCTCAGCCTCTCTCTGGCTAACAAAAATAACTTTTCCGTTACACATTGGTTCCTCTTTGAATGTTCTTTTGGGACAATAAAGTGGATTTAGTCTTTGTTTTAGTGGAACGGCTTTGTATCTGGCTGTTTTTTAATTACTTTTACACTTTGTTCGTATGGTGCATTCTTGGTTTTGCTCATTGTTTCACTAGAACAGTCAATATCTGCTTGCGTCTTTGGGGTGGGAATCTAGTAGTTCTTTGGCCTGGCGTTCACCTTCTGCTGTATTAACAGGAAAGGTTGTATAAACACCATAATGGTTCATGTCTACAATATAGTCTCTACAGCATAGAGCCACATTATGAACTTTGCCCTCTGCATCGAGACCACCAAAGGTATGATATGGCTGAGTAAACATTCGCTTGCACTTTGAGCAACGAGCGCTGTTTTTGTTGATCACTCTACTTAGAACTTTTTCAAACTTTGTTTTATTTAGCATATGTCACCTCCAGAACCTAAGCATCTTACGTGACCGCGTAACAAATAAAATCCATAGCTCCTCGTTAACACCGTGCTCAAGAGTGTGTTTTTTCATGTCCTCTTTTAGTTTATAGAACTCCCTTTTAAACAAGACATGCCGTATAAGGGTAACTGCAAAACCAAGAGTTGAAAGTACTGTTGCTACTAGTGCCATTTCAGTTAAATCCACGATTTTCCGCCTCCGTACCTTGTTGTACCGAAATATGAAAATGAAAGTGTGTAGGTAAAATAAAGTTTGCCAACATACAACTCTATGTAGAATAGAGTTCGCCAAAATGGATAACGCCACTGCTAAACCACCCGGTATATCATGGTTTTAGAATAGGACGGCTATCGTTCCTTTTATCCACTCAAAAAGGTGCTTATACGTGACTTTATGCCCCTCGTGCGCGAAAAGTGAGTCGCAAACTATTCGAGCTTTAAATTTTACAAGCTCTACTTTGGAAAAGGTACATTTTCGTAAGTAGAGAATTTAAGGTTAATATTACACCAGTTATTGGCTTGTGGCGACAAAAAAGTCCTCTCTCAGGTTGCATATTTCACCACCAGCCAATCCGGTTGGTTTCGGCTAAAGTCTTGCAAATTATTCCACACGGAATAATTGACCTTTAGGTGTATCATCCTACGGGGTTCTTATGGGTGAAACAGCATGTTCTTGTTAAACAATACAAATTTTGACATTAGCACTGCCGAGGAGATCCCTGAACGCATTCAGTTATTGATTGACTCATCATCTCCGCTAGAGGCAAATCTGATGACAATCGTAACCCAACGGGAAATGTATCTTGCCAACTTTTCTCGGATGAATGATCAAGAGAAATCCAATTTTGTCGCTTCATTGACGCGCATGTTCATGCGTAACTCGTGGACAAGATAATTTTCAAGGTGTTTTGTGAATTTCTATCAGAAAGGAGGAAGTGAATATTTATTTGTCTGTGACCTGTTTAAGGAGCTTCGGAAAAAAAGCAACTTATCTCAGGCTGACGCGGCTAACCATATCGGTGTTAACCAATCTTTCATTTCCAAGTTCGAAAATGGTCATACTGGGATTGACCTATTTGATGCATTAGCTCTCCTTGACTTGTATGGTATCGATCATGTTGATTTTTTCTATATGCTTGATCAGTTTAAAAAAAGGAGATTAGAAAAGGTGCTCTACTCCACTACTTTTTATCAAGAAGCTAAACCTAATTACTCCAAATCCCTTTCATTAGATTAAACATCGAGTAGTTTAAATTCTTGCGTTCATCGCCTTGCGGGTAAGTATGCTTGTCATGATGTTCTTTAGGCACATCTGAAAGTAAAGTGTCCATAACAAGCCAATCACAACTTATTCCTTTGCTTATAAGTGAGTCCTGGACAAAAGCTTCAAAAGCCCTGGCTAGCATCTCGCTTCTTTCTATCCAGTATTTTCGCGCTCCCTTCTGGCCTGCCAGTTTCTGTGATT
>NZ_JACJFF010000217.1:0-4054 GCF_014164465.1 Vibrio sp. SG41-7
GCTGAACTCAGGTGGTCGACCATGGCATTTAATTGCTCGGAGGCGTCAGAAAAGAATGAAAGATCTTGTGAGTTAACGTATGCTGCGGTCATAAAGAGGCCTTTTTGGGGAGTTATTGTGTTTCGCAGCTAAATAACTACCACAAACTGGCCTCTTTTGCATTTTCAGAACCTCTAACTGACTGATTTAAAAAGATCTCTTGTCGTTCCAAAAGATCTACACCCTATTAATTTTAATAGGTAACCAGCTTTGTTTAACAAGGCTGATATTCTGTTTGGTTGACAACCAATGCCCAAACGGTTCGAGCTATTTTGTTTGCTAACGCAACCGTCACGACATTTTTCGGTCTTCTTGCTTGCAAAGATACAAGCCATTCACTTTTTTCTTTACTGTGGGTCATCACCGCTCGTGCTCCATGGATAAGCAGAGTACGTAAATACACATCTCCTCGTTTGCTGATCCCGTGCAAGTGCACTCGTCCTCCCGTTCCCGTTTGTCGTGGAACCATACCTATCCACGCTGCAAACTCTCGGCTGGATTTAAACGCTGACGCATCCCCCATTGAAGCAATAAGAGCCGTGGCTGTGAGTGGTCCTATGCCTGGCACTTTGGCAATGCGCTGACAATCTTCATTGTGTTTAAACCAGCTTTGTATTTGCTTTTCCAGTTGTTTAATGTCTTCGTCCAACTGAGTCAATCGTTCAACTTGAACTTGTAAGGCACACATAAAGGCACCTGGAGTATCCTCTTCCAGTTTTGCTAAACAATCTGGCAGCTTTTCCTTGAAGGTCTGTTTCCCTCTCGGCATCACCAGACCAAATTCTGTCAACAATCCACGTATCGCGTTGATTTGTGCCGTTCTGTGTTTAACCAGTAACTCTCGCATTCTGTGAATGCTCAGAATCGCTTGCTGCTCTTGTGTTTTTACCGCGATGAACTTCATGCCTGGTTGTTGCATTGCTGTCCAAATCGCACGAGCGTCTACCACATCATTCTTGTTGCCAAAAACGAAAGGTTTGACTTTCTTCGCTGGTAACAGCTTCACGGTATGCCCCATCTTTATGAACAGTCTTCCCCAATGGTGAGCACCGCCGCAAGCTTCCATTCCAATCATTGATGGCTGTTGATTAGCAAAGTACTGAACAAAATCTTTTCGCTTCACTTTGTCAGAGTGGATTTCGCCGGTTTCTTGATCGACCCAATGAATTTGAAAGACTTGTTTTGCGATATCAATACCAAATACGTTACTGTTCATGTTGGATACTCCCATGTTGATTGTTCACTTGATTGAACCACACTGGGCACTTTGATGCCGTGACTGGGAGTATCCTCCTGTTAATTGCACCATCAGTCTCCGAGGTTTGGGGAAGCGTTCATATCATTCTCCTTGTTTCGTTGTTCTTATAGTTCAACCTTTCGCTTATCAATAAGTTTTTCGTAGTCATTCAGAAGCCTACGGATCTTCATTAGTACATTTGAGCGTTGTCTTAGTACGACGTAGTACTCTTCGGTCATTTTTATGGACTTAAACTCATCGTCAGTAGCCTTTTTGAATGCTGACAAGTCGTATTGGTTGCCTTTTCCTTTTTTGAGGTATGTTGAATAAACTTGGGACTTACCCCCCTTTGGGTCGGGCACGAAACGGTTTAAAAACCATTCTGCCGATAGGCTTCTGCCATTCAATCTTGCTCTAGTTCCGAATCGCCATTGATTGTTTTCATCCTCTTCCTCTCTGGCTATTCTGTTTGCGCGCCAATGGACGTCAGCTTTTGTCTTTGCTTCAACGATAAGTACTTTCATCTCTTGCTCTATTGCGTTTTGTATCTCCAGAACAAAGTCTCTTGACGTTGCCTCGATGTCATCAATGTACAGTGCAGATCTTTCATCCTCTTTTTTGGGATCTAACAAAAGATCCCAGTCTATATTTGCCTTCTTACTGATTTTATCCGTACTCATTTCTTAGGCTCCTGAGCTGGCTTTAGCGTGGCTAATAGCGAAATTCCTAACCAATTCCTATCCAAATATCTATCTATCTGGAGGATTTAACTATTTTATCCAGATAGATAAGTACTCTCTTACGATAGCTCGTGAATTAATTTTGTCAACGCTCTATCTATCTGGATAATTTACTATCAATATCCTAGATGTTGCACTCTTTATGATTATGTGTCTGTTTTATCCAGATAGATATAGGATTTCTACTCATAAATATTTCACTATTCACCAGCGAAGTTATTAAAGAGTCTTGAGCAAATGCTTCGATTGTTGCTTTTTTTTCGTTTTTTAATCGAAAAGCAATCTAAACGCCCCTTTTGGGCAATTGTGGAGGCGGTCTTGGTAAATGTCGTGATGTAAATTGTCTCTCATCGGCTGAATTGCATCTAAAAGCCATCTTGTGATTACTTTTTGATTTAATAGGAGTGGGGCATGTTTGTTCTTGGTCTAGATATTGGATACTCAAACTTAAAACTTGCATACGGAGAGAAGGGGGAAGAGCCTAAGGTTGAAGTTCTGCCTGTAGGCGCTGGGCCAGCAGAGCTTATGCCTCAGCAGTTAATGGGAGGCGCGTCTAATTGTATCCTGGTGGACATAGATGGAGAAAAATGGGTCGCTGGAGTTGAGCCAGATCGATTGCAGGGATGGGAAAGAGAGTTACATGGTGATTATCCCTCAACCAAATCGTATAAGGCTTTATTTTTAGCTGGCTTACTTTTGAGCGGACGTTCAGAGATTGATGTTCTTGTAACTGGTCTTCCTGTTGATCAGTTTATGGATAAGTCTAAGAGAGATGCACTTGTTGAACGTCTCACTGGCGAGCATCAAATTTCACCTAAAAGAAAGGTGCTGGTGAAATCAGTTGTAGTGGTGCCTCAGCCTGCCGGAGCGTATATGGATGTGGTTAGTTCTTGCGATGATGAGGAACTGTTAGAAATCATAAATGAAGGTCGGACAGTTGTTATTGACCCTGGGTTTTTTAGTGTTGATTGGGTCGCTCTCGAAGAGGGGGAGGTGCGTTATCAATCTTCTGGTACGTCTCTGAAAGCTATGTCTATGCTTCTACAGGAACTAAATAGACTAATACAAGAGGACTATGGTACGGGACCTGGATTAGAAAAAATCGAAAAAGCTATCCGCTCGAATAAGAAAGAATTGCTTCTACACGGTTCGAAAGTTCCTCTTGGTGAGTACTTCGATAAGGCTGCGTCCAAGGTTGCTCCAAATGCATTAACGCCTATGAAGAAGTCTATGCGTGAAGAAGGTATGGCTGCTGATGCTGTGTTGCTTGCTGGTGGAGGAGCTTCGGCTTACAAAGAAGCTGCAAAAGAACTGTTCCCTCATTCAAAGGTTGTGGTTCCTTCCAACGCAGTGGCATCGAATGCTCGTGGTTTTTGGTTCTGCGGCTAGTTAAGGGGGACATATGGCTAGTAGTGATTGGGATGGGAAAATTAGTAATTTCAAAGTCTCAGAGCAGGCATTTCCCGAGCTTTATCAAGAGCTATCTCAAATGCATCATAAGGAACGTTGTGACCGTCTTAGATGTTTAGCTATGTTAGGTATGTATGCTCTTAGAGGTGGGGCAATGACTACAGTCCAACACTCTAGCCCTCCACTTGAAGAGCAGGTTGAAGAGAAAAATAATAAGTTAGACAAAGCTAGGAATGGGTTGAAAGGTAAATTGCTGCAAAGTGTATGACGCAGATTGTAAATAGAGCGTTGTTCCAATAGAAAAGGGGTGAGAAATCACCCCGACTGAGGGGAAGATAATCCGAATCGCAAGGGCGTTGCTGGCCAACGGCAGGGTCTGAAGGAAGCGATAGGAAGTTAACAGTACACAACGCAAGTGAACCTGCTTCGGCATTATAGGTGGGCAAGCGTCCGAAATAGCGCGAAGTCTAATACTCAGTCAGACCTATAATGTGTTTGAGGGTGGCATTGTTAACAGGGAGTCAGTGCAATAACTGGGGAAGCCTGACACCACATCCGGGCAAATGCCGGAAGCGTCCATCAAGAGGTGACTCAAGATGCACGTTGGTGCGAGGTGGCAGATGAACCC
>NZ_JACJFF010000218.1:0-3930 GCF_014164465.1 Vibrio sp. SG41-7
CTCACTGTTGCCAAACACATTGACCACATGAAACTGTTTGGTGGACTGGTAAATGTCCGCCACCTTTTGGCAGTTGCCTTGAGTGAGGGTCAGTTTATCTAACGTAGCGTCATTGACGGGAGTACGCATATGGTGCGTACGCCCTTTGCTGGCCGCCATTAACGCTTGTTCGGTTTTCAGCATGGTTTGAGTGGTGTATTGACCTTTCATGGAAAGGGGGAGAAGCGCCCCGTCTTTCACCCATTGGTCTGCGACCACTTTAAGGTCGATTGCATTGGCTTGTACGCCGCCCTTGGTAAACTCGGCCGCGGCTAATTCTATGATCTTTTGCAGTTTTAGTGCCGTGTTGTATTGCCCCAAGTGTTCAACGGCGCGACTAAACGCGTCTTTAGCGATTTGTTCAGGGTGATGCTCTTGTTGAGCGATGCCGAGGGCGTTTTTAACCAAGTCTTTGGGCTGATAGCCTTTGTTGCACACCGTTTGTTGCCAGCGAGTATTGAGCTCGGCCTCACTTTCGTAGGTTTTGGCTTTGCGAGTATCGAGTGCGGCTACATCTTTTGCCGCTTGCGTCCCCCCAAAATCTAAGGCTTGTTGGTCGAGCTGTTGTTTGCGAGTAGAAAACGTATCAAGGAGGATTTGAGGGAGGCCTTTGGCTTCAAATTGGCCGTTACCCAATCCTTGCATTTGATAACCCATTTGTTCGCTCTCTTTGGCAAGCTGACTCTGGTAAAGAGCGGTGTAGTACTTTTGGAAGTGGTAAATGCGCTCGCCTGTTCCATTGATGACGCCGCCTTTTTGTTTGAGAGAAGAGGCGAGTGTACGCAGTTGCCCTTCTTGGTCGCGCGTCATGTTTGCCGTCAAAGCGTGGGAATGGAGTTGTGGGTCGTTTTCACGACTGGTTTTATGGCGCACGACCGCAAAGGCCATGGATTCGGTATTGATGAACTCACGAGCGCCTTCGTCATTGATGTGCGTGGCTTGTGCTACGTCTTTTTCTAATTGCGAGAGCACGAATTTGACCGCCGTGTTATGCGCATCGATTAAACGTGTGTCACCCCCGACGAGAGCAAGTACACTGACCGATTTTGGCGCAGAAAAGGTTAGGTCAAACCCCGATTTATGATCGTCGCGTTTGCCTTTGATGGTTTCATGGCCTAGGTGTCCAGATAAAACGGACTCTAACGTTTTTTGGTCAACCGGTTTACCGAGTAGGCCTGCTTCTTCGGCTAACTGACCATGCCAAAAGGTGTTTTCATTGGTACTGTTTTCTTTGAGGTAGTAGTTGTCGTTGCTGTCTTTTTCGAGAGAAATGTCAGGGGTCTCTTGGGTGTTTTCTTCGTTTAAGTAATACTTGGCGGCGCCAGAGGCAGATTTAAGAGGGCTAATGGACATCATAAGGTGTTCTCCTTTTTTTGGGGCGCAGCAAAGCCGCCACGTCAGCGGAATGCCGGTGAGTTGGGTGTGGTACGAATGGGTTAGCGGACGGCGTTGATGTGAATGAAAGGGTGGTAAAGGGTTTTTACAGGGGAGGGTAAGATTGTGTTCGGTCTCTAAATGTTCCTTGATGTTTCATTTCGTGTGGTTAATCGTACATCTCGCCCGTTTCTGCTTGTGTCATGGACGCCTCTTCGGTTTCTCGCTGTAGTGCATTTTGTGTGTTTTCAGCGAGCTGTTGGTTTTGGGCAGCGTTATTGGTCGGGTTTTCCTTTTTCGGTGCTTTGGCAAGGGTTTGTTTTTGATGGGTTCTGGTTTGCTGCTGCTCTTCTTCGTTTTCATAGGTACTTTGCTGAATGGCGAGTAATCGGTTTCTTTGGGTTTCATCGAGTTCATGCAAAGCAATTAACTCATGAAAAATCAAGGCTTGGTCGATACTCTCCATTGCTTTCCCGCCTGGTAGGTTGCGTTTGATGAAGGAGGGTTGGAGATTGCTCATGCGGTCGTACTTCAGTTGCAGCTTAGTGATGAGCATGGAGTTAGGGGTGCGTAAGTAACACTCTAAATCATCCAAACCTTGGATTTGGGCAGGAGAAACCACAGGACGCGTTTTGTTTTGGTGGCCAAGTGAGACACCGTCACGCAGTGCGTTCGCCCCGTAAGAAATATTTTCTCGTGAGATATCGATTTCTTGCTCACCAAGATCATCCGAGGAAATGGTGGCCATCGCTTTTGAAGGGGCGCGGAAGAAAAAGCGCGTGTTGAGCAAATCAAAAATGACTCTCGCCGCGTTGCGCCCGTAAGTGGTTTCTAATTGAGCGTAAGATTGCAAACCCAGTAAATAACATCCTCCAAATTTACGCACTTCAGAAATAATGTGCGTGAGTTCAGGCAGTTTATGTAACGTAGGCATTTCATCGATGATCACCCAAATTCGGCGGTCGTCATCGGGCTCCATTCCTAGAATGGCGTTGGAGGCAATCGCAAGCCACATCGAGATCAGTGGTCTGAGTGCGGTGTGTTGTCTTGCGTTACTCGATAGGAATAAAAATCCGTGCTGGGATTCATCTTGCACCCAATCTGTGATCGAAAATGGCGCCCGTTTATGGTGGCCTTGTGCGTCTTTTTCATCCAAACCATGTAAGTAACGTAATGACTTAATGTAAGTCGCTAGTACCGATTTGATGGAGATAGCTGTCTTCTCGATACTTTTCGAGACGAGGGAGCTAGCTTCGGTGTCTTTTAAGTGTTCACCTAGCGTGGAAAGCTCCGACGTTAAGATAATGTGCAGCAAATTTTCAATGGTACATTTGTGTTTGTCATCGATCATCATTTGATAGGTGGTTGCTGCGAAAATGGTTCGTGCGGAATCCACCCAAAACGGGTCGCCTTCGCCGTGTTGCGGAATAAGCGCGGCCGCGAGCGATTCAAAGTCAGGGGCTTCTTTGGCATCACTCCAAATATCCCATGCAGCGCAACGCTCATCGAAGGGATTTAAAATCACGTCTTTATGAGGGTCATAGAATTTACTGACAAAATCGCAGCCTTTATCGTAGATGATGGCTTTATCGCCTCGCGCCCGTATCCAGCGCAATAACTTGCGAATCGCAACGGATTTACCTGCGCCTGTGGTGCCGTCAATCATTAAGTGCTTGACCTCAAACCTATCAACAAAAAGCTTGTGACCATCGAGTGCAAAAGGAGAGAGTTTTTTCTTCTTTTTCAGCTCTGCGGTGACGGCTTTAGGCTCAGCCAATTGAAAGCCGCGAATGTGGTTATCTTCGCTTTGCTCTCGCCCTTTTCTCTTAAACCAGTGGTTGATAATCACAAACAGCACGGTGGAAGTGGCCACAGAGACCAGTAGGCCAATGAACAGGGCTTGCAGCAATTCTTGGTAGCACTGTGACAAGATGGGGTTTTGCAGTTGTTGGCCAAGGGTGCTGCTGTAGCGTTGATCTTCCCATTCGACCACTACGTTGCGCTTTAGGCTAAAACCTAATTTGTTGAATAGCCAAAATAGACTGTAGTAGTAGGCACCGGTTAATGTGCTGGCCGAGGTGAGGAGGTAAGTAGTGATAAGCCCGAGCAAGGCCGCGAAGATATTGAGGTACTTGATTGTGGTTACGTTCACTTGCCACCACATTCGAATGTTATGGAAAGTGATTTGACCACCACGAGTCGTAGACATAGAAAAACTCCTTGTGAAGGAAAACAAAAAAGCGCCCACACTGAGTGAGGCGCTTTTGTTCGGTAGAATGAAATCAGGAATAAGGTGACAGGTTACAAAGGAGGTGTATTACGAGTGCCAAGGCTAAGGGTCGACAGAATTGTTTGGTGCTCGCATTAAGATTGACCAGTTTCAAAACGTTTTTGTCGGATAGGCGGCACCTGTTACCAGGTGCCTCCCTCCTCAGAACCGTACGTGCAACTTTCACTGCATACGGCTCAAGCCTCCACAAAGGCACCGTTAAGCACCCAGTAACAAAATTACCTTTG
>NZ_JACJFF010000219.1:0-3836 GCF_014164465.1 Vibrio sp. SG41-7
CGCAACAACGGATTAACTATCGTCCGAAAAAGTGTTTGGGGTTCAAGCAGCCAGCTGTCCTATTTAAAGAAATGATGTCGGCTGCTTGAAAATTAAGAGTGTCGCAGTTCGGAGTTGAATTCGGGGATAATGATAAGAGGTCGATAATTCGTTGTCGGACTAAATTAGAACTTTAAATCTAATTTCTAAGTAGTTGTTATCTCAGGAAGAGTTTTTGTGCTATGCGCCCCTATATTAAATACATTATCCCTATTTTAATTCCTTTCATTATCCTCGTAATGCCGCTATCAGCGTTTCCATTTGAAGGCCTTACGATTATTCAACAACGCGTTATCGCGATCTTTTTATTAGCGGCATTGTGCTGGGTGTTCGAGCCTATCCCGATCTACGCGACGTCTGTTGTTATTATCGTTCTGCAATTATTGATGTTGTCGGATAAAGGGCTGATCTTTTTAAGGTTTGAGCATGGGCAGGAACATTTTGGTGAGTTGTTAAAATACAGCGACATTATGGCGACATTCGCCAGCCCAATCATCATGCTGTTCTTGGGCGGTTTTTTCTTAGCGATGGCCGCCACTAAGTATCGATTAGACGTAAACTTAGCCCGTGTATTATTGAAGCCATTTGGACAAGACCCAAAGTTTGTGATGCTCGGCTTAATGCTGATCACTGGTATCTTTTCGATGTTTATGTCTAACACGGCAACAACGGCAATGATGCTATCTATTTTAACGCCGGTACTGGCTGTGTTTGGCCCGAAAGACCCCGGTCGTATAGCGTTTGCGCTTTGTATCCCTGTTGCCGCTAACATCGGTGGCATTGGTACCCCGATCGGTACCCCCCCGAACGCTATCGCACTTAAATATTTAGTTGGCGATAACCTCATTACGTTCGGTGAATGGATGGCATTTGGTGTGCCGTTTGTCGTTATTATGATGGCGTTAGCGTGGTTTTTAATAGGCTTTATGTACAAAGCTGACCAAAAGAAAATCGAGCTAAGCATCAAAGGTAAATTCCTTAAAACGCCCAAAGCCATTGCGGTATACGTCACTTTTGCGCTGACCATCATTCTTTGGTTAATGGGCTCAAGCCATGGCATGAACTCTTATACCGTCGCTCTGATTCCTGTCGCTGTGTTCTCACTCACAGGGATCATCAATAAAGAAGACCTTAAAAAGATTTCTTGGGACGTACTGTGGCTTGTATCAGGTGGTATTGCACTTGGTTTAGCTCTCGATAAAACTGGCTTAGCAAGGCTCGTGGTACACAGCATTCCGTTTGATGCTTACTCACCCTATGTGGTGTTGTTCGGAGCGGCGTTCTTGTGTTTGGTAATGGCAAACTTTATGTCTCATACCGCAACGGCTAACTTGTTAATGCCAATTATGGCTGCATTAGGTTCGTCTATGGCTTCACTCACGCCACTCGGCGGTGAGTTAACGTTAATTCTGGTTGTGACTTTTGCCGCTTCATTAGGTATGTCGCTGCCAATCAGTACGCCACCGAATGCGTTGGCTCATGCCACGGGTCATGTGCAAAGTAATCAAATGGCCAGAATCGGTATTATTTTGGGTGTGGTTGGTGTGCTACTGAGTTTTGTTATGGTGTGGGTGCTACATTCAATTGGTCACATAGGATAACGATACGTGTATCAACAAAAGCTAGAAGCACTTATCGATCGTTATTTTAATCAGACAGAACGTCGGGTGACGTGCCGTGCCGGTAACACCATTATTGAACAATCAGCGTTAAACACTCGTTTATATTATGTGTTTAGTGGAGAACTGGAAGGGTTTTATTCCGAAGCGAATACACCGCAAGTGCGAGTCTTTAGCGCGGGTAGTGGGGCTTTTATAGGCGTTCATAGCTTCTTTTCAGGTAATTGGACAGCATCTTCAACGGTTGTTGCTAAAACCGATGTTGAATTAGCGTGGATCGATAAAGACACGCCTGCAGAAGATGAACGTAAGTTTGGTCCTCTTACCGCACAGTTCACACCTGTGATTGTCAATGAGTTGTCGCGTCGTCAACGCCGCGCAACACAAGAAGCGATAGCGAAACAAAAAGCGCTAGAGAAGTTACATACTGCTGAGCAAATGACGACCTTGGGTCAATTGGCTGCAGGGATTGCCCATGAGCTTAACAACGCTATTGGTGTAGTAAATAGTAAATCTGGCCGACTTGAAACGGTCATCATGGATCTGCTCGAAGAAGTGCATCCAGAAGCCAGTCAATTTTTCGATTTTGGGTTAATGCATGGTCAGAAAACGTCGTCGTCAGAAGCGCGAACACGTGGGCGACAATTTGAAAGAAAATATGGTTTAGACAAAAACATTGCACGCTCTCTTGCAAAGGCGATTCCAATTGACGCTTCATATGCAACAGACGTTATTTCAAAACATTGGCTGAAAAACCCAGAAGAAGCGATTCGCTTTTGGCAGATGGGCTGTGATTTACATGATTTACGTTTGGCATCTAGACACACCGTTGGCATCGTAAAATCGGTTAAACAACTTGGTAGAGTTGATATTGACACCGAAGAAGCGGTTGATATTAACGACTCCATTAACCATGCCTTATCGTTGTTACAAAGTGAGTTACGTAGAGTCTCTGTGCGATTGAGCCCTGCAGATTTACCGACTTTTAAAGGCTCGAAAACAGAGCTCGTTCAGATTTGGGTCAACATTGTAAAGAATGCTTGTGATGCAATGTCGAATTCAGACGATGCCGCAATAGAAATTCAAACCAGATTAAGTAAGAAAAGAATATTAGTTACGATCACGAATAACGGCCCTGAGATAGACGAGGTGACTCGTAGAAAGGTATTTCAGCCCAACTTCACCACTAAAAAAGGTGGTTTATCGTTTGGATTGGGCTTGGGTTTATCAATCGTTAAGCGGATTGTGGCGGGTTATGGCGGAAGTATCATTGTGAAAAGTGATGCTTCTAAAACTGTATTTAGAATCAAGTTACCAGTAGAGGGTGAACATGGAGAAGCTTAATTTAATCTGTGTCGATGACCAGAGAGAAGTACTGAGCGCAGTGGTACAAGATTTAGAGCCGCTGGCGAGTTGGCTGAATATTGAAGATTGTGAATCAGCGCAAGAGGTGCTTGATCTCATTGATGAACTTGACGCAGAAGGCGAACACATTACCGTCATCGTGTCTGATCATGTGATGCCAGGGAAAACGGGTGTGGAGTTACTCACTGAAGTGTTCCATGACAGCCGCTTTCCGAATACAAAGAAAATTCTTCTTACGGGGCAGGCCACTCACACCGATACCATCAATGCGATTAATGCAGCAGGCATCGACCGTTACTTTGAAAAGCCTTGGCAAGCAAGCACATTAGTTGAGTGCATTCGTACTCTTGTCACTGAGTACATATTTGATCAAGGGCTTGATTACACGGACTATCAGAATGAGCTCGACCAGCAGGTTGTGTTGAGACGCTTGCGTTAGTCTCTTATATTAGCGACTTACGCTAGTCACTTATGTCAGTCGCTTGAAATTATATGCACCGAAGGAAGCTTTCTGAAGGATTTTGTCTTTGAAAGATGTAATCTTCGGTGCATATATTACCTATCTCTTTTAGTCGTTCAGGTTTTAGTACTCAGCTATCAACACACTGGTTGCTGGCTTAAGTCTAAAACTCATGCGCTACGCCAACCAAAATTGAAGTTAATGCATAGTCTTTATACACCACATTAGTGCGGCTTTGTTGCGTAATTCAATGGAACTAAATCAAGAACCTACGATCTGATCAGCTACCTCCACCCTCTCTCGTAGCCCTATGCCTAAGCCTCGTTACAAAACAACCAACTGGAAGCAATACA
>NZ_JACJFF010000021.1:0-63857 GCF_014164465.1 Vibrio sp. SG41-7
TCGCGAAAGAAACGACTCAGATGACTAAGTCTCAGATCCTTTCTCAAGCTTCAAGCTCGATTCTTGCTCAAGCGAAGCAAGCTCCGAACTCGGCACTTAGCCTACTAGGTTAATCGATTGAAAGGCCACGTTGCCACGTTGGTTATAAGCGCTGTTGATCATAAGCGTTGTTGATCATAAACGTTAACGTTAGGCTTCCACAAATTAGCTCGTGGTGAGAGATGAGCGCTAAACAGACCCAGCTTCGGCTGGGTTTTTTATTGCCCGTTATTTGGCGAAGGTGTATCTGGAAAAGTGCAGTGCTGGTAAGCAGACGCAAAAGCGAGATTCCCTGTCACGCTCGTTCCTCACTGTAGGGAATGACGGCTATAGAGAGGTATTTGACTTATTGCCTACCTGAATCGAAGTCTGTAGTCGTCATCTCAGAATCGAGTAGAACGAGATATCAGAGATCCCTGTTTGTTAAAATTCACAAGTGTAATTTGATGTATAGGCGAAATGCCTTGAATAGCGCTTAACAACGTTTAGTAAAAAACTAGGTCGGATAGCAGGGGATAAACGGTCAGTGTAGTTGTCATTGGTTGAGGGAACTAGGAGAAGGGTTTCGGTGTGATAGTCAGTAATGCCTATCTGAGGTATTGAACAAATATAGCAGGCACAAAAAACGCCACCCTTAGGTAGCGTTTTTATTAAAGCAGTTAAGTAATCGAAATTACTTAGTTACTTTAAGAACTGGAGTTTCGCCAACAGTTACAGAACCAGAAAGCTTGTTCAGCTCCTTGATTTCGTCCATGTTAGAGATAACAACTGGAGTAAGCGTAGATTTCGCTTTCTCTTCTAGAAGCGCTAGGTCGAAAGTGATGATAGTGTCACCAGCTTTAACAGATTGACCTTCTTCAGCAACACGAGTGAAGCCTTCGCCTTTAAGTTCAACAGTATCGATACCGAAGTGAACGAAAAGCTCAACACCGTCGTCAGACTCGATAGAGAATGCGTGGTTAGTTTCGAAGATCTTACCGATAGTACCGTTAACTGGAGCTACCATTTTATCGCCAGCTGGTTTGATAGCGATGCCGTCACCAACGATTTTTTCAGCGAAAACTACATCTGGCACGTCTTCGATGTTTACGATTTCACCAGAAAGAGGTGCGATGATTTCGATTGCACCAGCATCAGCGCTGTCATCAGATACAAGCTTTTTCAGTTTGTCAAACAGACCCATTGTGTCATGCTCCTAACGTTTAGTTTTATTCTGTAGAATATACTATACCAATCTAACAAATTAGACGACTATTTTTAGCCGTCTAACTTTATTAAGCTCTTGGTGATTACTGAGTTTTCTCAGCGATGAATTTTTCTACGCAAGCTTCAATTTCTGCAGCTGTAGGTAGAGATAGCGCTTCGTCAGCCATAGCTTTAACTTCTGCGAAGTTAGAGTTACGGATTACTTTCTTAACTTTAGGGATAGAGATACCGCTCATAGAGAACTCATCTAGACCCATACCAAGAAGAAGTAGAGTTGCACGCTCATCGCCTGCTAGCTCGCCACACATACCTGTCCATTTGCCTTCTTTATGAGAAGCATCGATTACTTGCTTGATTACAAGAAGAACCGCTGGAGACAGTGGGTTGTAAAGATGAGAAATCATCTCGTTACCACGGTCAACTGCAAGAGTGTATTGCGTTAGATCGTTAGTACCGATAGAGAAGAAAGCCACTTCTTTAGCAAGGTGGTGTGCGATTGCAGCAGCTGCTGGAGTCTCAACCATTACGCCAATTTCGATGTCTTCATCGAAAGCATGACCTTCAGCGCGAAGTTCAACTTTGTACTCTTCGATTGCTTTTTTCAGTTCACGGATCTCTTCGATAGAAATGATCATTGGGAACATGATACGTAGCTTACCGTGTGCAGATGCACGAAGAATGCCGCGTAGTTGGTCACGTAAGATTTCACGACGATCCAAGCTGATACGTACTGCACGCCAGCCTAGGAAAGGGTTCATCTCTTGTGGAAGATCCATGTATGGTAGATCTTTATCGCCACCGATATCCATAGTACGGATAATCACTGACTCACCGTGCATTGCTTCAGCTACTTCTTTGTAAGCAACGTATTGCTCTTCTTCAGTAGGAAGTGCAGTACGGTCCATGAATAGGAATTCAGTACGGTACAGACCAACACCTTCGCCACCGTTGCGCAGGATACCGTCACAGTCTTTAACTGTACCGATGTTGCCGCAAACTTCTACTTGATGGTTATCAAGTGTGATAGCTGGTAGGTCTTTAAGTTTTGCTAGTTCAGCCGCTTCTGCTTCAAAATCAGATTTGATTTTCTTAGCTTCTGCTAATTCAGCGTCAGAAGGGTTGATGATGATCTTATTGTTCATCGCGTCTAGCACAAGCATGTCGCCGTTCTTAACTTGCTTAGTGATATCGTTAGTACCTACGATAGCTGGAAGCTCAAGTGAACGTGCCATGATTGATGTATGAGATGTACGACCGCCGATGTCACAAGCGAAACCAAGAACGTAGTCTAAGTTGATTTGTGCAGTTTCAGATGGCGTTAGGTCGTAAGCAACTAGGATAACTTGTTCATTGATATCTGCTAGAGACACAATGTTAATGCCTAATGCATTTTTAACGAAGCGAGTACCGATATCACGGATATCAGTCGCACGTTCTTTTAGGTACTCATCATCAAGTGACTCAAGTGCAACAGCTTGCTCTTCGATCACTGTGTAGATCGCGTTGTCTGCGTGCATTTTGTCTTTCTTGATGAGTGCTAAAATCTCTTCTTCTAGCTCTTCATCTTCAAGCAGCATGATATGGCCTTCAAAGATTGCTTCTTTTTCTTCGCCAAAAGTTTCAAGTGCTTTTTGCTTTACAACTTCAAGTTGTTGAGAAGATTTGTTACGAGCGTCAAAAAAACGCTGAACTTCTGCTTCAACTTGATCGTCTGAGATAGATTGAGTGTTTAGGACAATTTCATCTTCTTGAAGTAGTAGTGCTTTACCGAAAGCAATACCAGGAGATGCTAGGATGCCTGAAATCATAGCCTTACCTTAGTTGTTCAACTGTAAACGGGAGAATGTGTGACTTTAAGTCGTCGACTAATGTCGCGCTTATCGCTATCTATTTCGAACAAAGCCACTTTGCTGTGCAAAATGGCTTTGAAAGAAGGAGACCGTATTAGTGTAGTTGATCCATAAGAGCAACTAGGTGGTCTACTGCTTGCTGAGCTTGAGGGCCTTCAGCAGAAATAGTTACGTTAGTACCTTTTACTAGGCCTAAAGTTTGTAGTTTGAACAGGCTTTTAGCGCTAGCGCTTTTGCCGTTAGAAGTCACTGTGATGTCAGCATCGAAAGATTTTGCTTCTTTAACGAACTGTGCAGCTGGACGTGTGTGAAGGCCGTTTTCTGCTGTGATTTCTACTTGCTTCTCGTACATTTTATATACCCCAATTAATTTATTTTTTGTAAGTTTGTAACCAGATTAGCTTAACTGCTTTAGCCCAAATGCGCTAGAGGCTAGTACGCCATGTTCGTGTTAGAACTTAGACTGGTTATAAATTTTTATCCAGCCATGGTCGTCTTTTGTTGAGTACTCATGACTTTCAGAATTTGTTTATTGCTTCTTTTATTTTGAAGCGAAAAATAAAACAGACCCGATATTACCAAAGGTGGGGCAGGGATCAACAAAAAAGCCCCTAAATGGGGCTTTTTTGGACGAAAAATTGATTTGACCACATATTATTGTTGGTTCTCTTTCTCCGTAAAGATGCCTGCAAATAGGGCTGTACTTAGGTAACGTTCGCCAGAGCTTGGCAGTACGGTGACAATGGTTTTTCCTGCAAATTCAGGTAGTTCCGCGATTCTGTTCGCCGCTACTACCGCTGCGCCAGATGAGATGCCCGCAAGAATACCTTCCTCTTTCATTAGGCGTTGAGCCATCTCAATCGCTTCTTCAGAAGTTACTGGCTCTACACGGTCGATAAGGTCTAAATCTAGGTTTCCAGGGATAAAGCCTGCACCAATACCTTGGATTTTGTGTGGAGCTGGTTTGATTTCTTCGCCAGCAAGCGCTTGTGCAATCACTGGAGACTCTGCTGGTTCAACCGCTACTGAAGTGATCGCTTTACCTTTCTCGCCTTTAATGTAACGGCTTGTACCAGTAAGCGTACCGCCGGTACCTACGCCAGCGACAAATACATCGATTTCGCCATCTGTTGCTTCCCAAATTTCAGGGCCAGTTGTCTTCTCGTGAATTTGTGGGTTAGCTGGGTTGTTGAATTGCTGAAGTAGCAGATACTTTTCTGGGTCTGAAGCGACAATTTCTTCTGCTTTAGCTATCGCGCCGTTCATGCCTTTTGGTGCTTCAGTCAGTACTAAGTTTGCACCTAGTGCTTTAAGCAACTTACGACGCTCTAGGCTCATTGACTCAGGCATCGTTAGCGTTAGCTTGTAACCGCGAGCGGCTGCTACGAATGCAAGAGCAACACCTGTATTACCACTGGTAGGTTCAACAAGCTCGATACCTGGTTTTAAAGTTCCTGCTTTTTCTGCTTCCCAGATCATGTTTGAACCGATACGACACTTAACGCTGAAGCTTGGGTTACGAGCTTCAATCTTAGCTAGAACGTTGCCTTTGCTTACTTTGTTAAGGCGGACTAGCGGTGTGTTACCAATCGTTAGGGTGTTGTCTTCGTAGATCTTGCTCATGCGATATTCCTTCATTTAATGACAGAACTAAACGTAGTATATCAATCACTTTACCGTCTAGTGTCTTTCGATGTTTGTTTAGCTTGAATTTAGATTAAACAAGTTGAAAAAAAAGTAAAAGGATTAAAAAGTTATATCATATAGATATGTAGCAGAGTTCACGCCTATCTTTATTGTGTTCAGAACTTCAAAAAGATAGGCGTTGTTAAAGAGAGAATGAAGGTTATAGACGAGAACGCAGAGCTTGGTCTTTAAACTCAGCAACCCACATTGCAGTAGCGCCGCAGACGGCAACTGGCATGACGATCAGATTTAAAATTGGAATCGTTGTGAAAACAGACACAAGTGCACCGAAGCTGTAGCTCTTACCTTGTTTTTGTTTCAAATTGTTTCTCATATCATCAAATTTGATTTTGTGGTTATCAAATGGATAGTCGGCGTACTGGATCGCTAACATCCATGCTGTGAAAATGAACCATAAAAACGGTGCAACGGTTTGTCCTAGTGCTGGAATTAACAAAAGTAGGAATAAACCTATCGCTTTTGGCAGAATGTAGACAAGCTTGCGCCATTCTCTCGCTAAAATACGTGGAGTATCTTTGAGTGCATCCAGCAAACCATCGTCATTCACTTTTTTGCCACTGAGTAGCTCTTCTACCTTTTCTGCGAGCAACCCATTGAAAGGTGCGGCAATGAAGTTAGCGAGCGTACTAAAGAAATACGAAAACGTGGCCAAGACGGTTAACACAAGTAGTGGCCATAGAATGTATGACAACCACGACAAAAAGCTTGGTAATGCGCCAATCCAGCCCTCAATCCAAATGTTGAGGTTGGAAAAGATATAAAACAAAGCACCACCAACGAGTAACACGTTAGCGATGAGTGGAAGTAAAACAAACTTACGAATACTCGGTGATAAAGCGATTTTTATTCCGAAAATAAAATAGCCAAAGCCTGAGCGTGGAATAGATTCAATAGTCATATTTAAATTAGGTCACATGTGAATTTGGTTAAATAGCAAACATCCCTAGTGTACTCGACCGAAATTAAGAAAAAAAGCGTGGCGAAAATCACACCATGTAAGGAACTAATTGTATTAAGTTGTTCTAAAACAGTGGCTACTTTTGATAGAGTAGTGAGATTAGCCAAATTAACCCAACTTAGTGACAGCGTGTTTATAGCTAGTCGACTAAGAAAGCTGAGAGCGAAAAATGCAGGAATTGCGATTTGTACTCATTATTGTTGGCGCATTAGCTATCGCCGCATTATTGTTCCATGGTCTATGGACGAGTAAAAAAGAAGGGAAAGCAAAGTTTGGAGATAAGCCGCTTGGTAAGCTTGATAACGACAGCTTAGATGAAGCAGAAACGATCCCAAACCGTTCATTCGCCCCAGAAGATGATTTTGAGATAATCCGAAAAGAGCGTAAAGAGCCGGATTTTGCAGTCTCACCATCTGAGACTGATCCGCTGATTGACTCAGATCCACTTACTGCGCCACAAACGAAAGAAGTTATCGAAGACGACATCGAATTGAATGATCTTCCTTCTTTCAGTGTCAAAGAAGAACCAATTCAGATCGAGAGTGAACCTGAAGACATAAAAGAGGCCGCTGAGCCAGAGGTTCCAAGCTTTGAATTGACTGACGAGCAAAAAGAAAGTCATGCTGGTTTTCAAGAGCAGTGCGGTTCGTTTGAAGAAGCTTCTGATTCGGTTGTTACCGAGCCACTCGTTCCTAGTGAATCATTGACGCCAAGTGAACCGCTTGTTTCGAAAGAGGTCGTTGCTCCACAAAGTGCATCGCCTGTTGAAGAAGCTAAGCCAGATGAAGAACTTGGCTTAGAAGTGATTGTTCTTAATGTTCACTGTGCAGGAGAAATCCCATTCGTAGGGACTGAACTTTTCCGTAGTATGGAGAATAACGGCCTAACTTATGGTGAGATGTCTATCTACCATTGCTTTGCACAATCTAGCGATGAGCCAAAAGTTATTTTTAGTGTTGCGAACATGATGCAGCCCGGAACTCTAGAACATGATGATCCCGCCGACTTTACAACGAAAGGTATTTCGTTCTTCATGACGCTGCCTTGTTACGGTCAAGCTGATCAGAACTTCAATGTAATGCTGAGTGCAGCTCAGAAAATTGCTGATGATATGGGCGGAAACGTTTTGGACGAGTCACGTAACTTAATGACGCCCAATCGTTTGTCAGACTACCGTAAGCAAATCAGAGACTTTATGACGGCTACGAATGCCTAGCCATATTGTTTAGCCTTGTAAATAATCTATATTTATAGAAAAGGGCTCCTAAGGGAGCCCTTTTTGATATTTCAATCACGACAGAGAATGATATGAAAGAATCGATTCAAGTTACCTTAGAGCAGTTAAGAGAAACTCTGCACTATCATGCCGTTCGTTATTACGTAGAAGATAGCCCTGAGATCCCTGATGTCGAGTACGATCGATTAATGCAACAGTTGCTAAAGATCGAGGAAGAGAATCCAGAGCTTGTGACGGTGGATTCTCCGAGCCAACGTGTCGGTGGTCAGCCTCTCGATGGTTTCACTCAAGTGGCTCATGAGATCCCGATGCTTTCTCTGGATAATGCATTCTCTGATGAAGATTTGGATGCGTTTAATAAGCGTATGTCTGATAGAGCGCCAATGGCCAATCTTAAGACTTTCTGTTGTGAGCCTAAGCTTGATGGCTTAGCGGTAAGCCTACTCTATGTAAATGGCACCTTAGTTCAGGCAGCAACGCGTGGTGATGGCGCTACTGGCGAAAACATCACTGAAAACGTGCGTACTATCAGCTCTATCCCACTTAAGTTGCAAGGTGAAGGCTGGCCAGAGCGTATTGAAGTTCGTGGCGAAGTGTTTATGCCAAAAGCGGGGTTCGATAAGTTGAATGAGATGGCGTTGAAGAAAGGCGAGAAAGTCTTTGTTAACCCACGTAATGCCGCTGCAGGTAGCCTACGTCAGCTTGATTCTCGTATTACAGCGAAACGTCCATTGGCTTTCTACGCATACAGTGTCGGTGTTGTACAAGGCGCTGAGCTATCAAATAGTCACTATCAACGCTTTTTACAGCTGAAAGGTTGGGGCTTACCTATGTGCCCTGAGACTAAGCAACTGACCTCTCTTGAAGACGTGAAAGCCTATTACCAAGATATTATGACTCGTCGTGATGCGTTGGCTTACGAGATTGATGGCGTTGTTATCAAAGTCGACGATATCGCGGCTCAAGAAGTGCTTGGCTTTGTTGCTCGAGCGCCTCGTTGGGCTATTGCATACAAGTTTCCTGCTCAAGAAGAGATTACGTTACTTAACGATGTTGAGTTTCAGGTGGGTCGTACAGGTGCAATTACGCCAGTCGCTAAACTAGAACCTATCTTTGTTGGTGGTGTGACGGTAAGTAATGCCACGCTGCACAACGCTGATGAGATTGCTCGCCTAGGTGTGAAGGTCGGAGACAGCGTAATCATTCGTCGTGCTGGTGATGTTATTCCACAGATTGTAGCTGTGGTACTCGATCGTCGTCCTGAGTCGGCAAAAGATATTGTATTCCCTGATGCTTGCCCAGTATGTAACTCTGCAGTAGAGCGCGTTGAGGGAGAGGCTGTAGCGCGTTGTACTGGTGGCTTAGTCTGTCAGGCACAACGTAAAGAAGCGCTTAAGCATTTTGTGTCACGAAAGGCGCTGGATGTTGATGGTCTTGGCGTAAAAGTGATAGAGCAGCTTGTAGACCGTGAAATGGTAGAAACTCCAGCCGATCTCTTTAAGTTAAGCGCTGGCGTGATTACGGTTCTTGACCGTATGGGGCCTAAATCGGCACAGAATGTAGTGAGTGCGCTGAATAAAGCCAAAGACACTACATTAGCCCGTTTTCTTTATTCTTTAGGGATTCGCGAAGTGGGTGAAGCGACGGCTATGAACTTAGCTCAGCACTTTAAGACGTTGGAGTTGGTTCAAGCTGCCACTCATGAACAGTTGGTTGAAGTGTCAGATATTGGCGACATCGTAGCAAGTCACCTCACGAGCTTCTTCTCGCAGGAGAAAAACAGAGCCGTAGTCGAGCAGTTGCTAGAGCTTGGTGTTAACTGGCCTACAATCGAAGCTGTTGCAGATGACCAAGAGCTACCGTTAGAAGGCAAAGTGGTCGTGTTGACGGGCTCACTGTCTAAATTAGGACGCAGTGAAGCGAAAGCCGCTTTGCAGGCTTTAGGCGCAAAAGTGACTGGTAGCGTGTCTAAGAAAACGGATATCTTATTCGCTGGTGAAGCCGCTGGTTCTAAACTGACTAAAGCACAAGATTTAGGTATCGAAATAAGAACAGAAGAAGATCTAATTGCACTTATTTCGTAAGTAAACCAAGGTAAAAAAAGCTCAAAAGCACTCCTTTAAAGGGAGTGCTTTTTTTGTGTCTGCTACAAATTAGATGCCTTTTTAATTGTTGAGAATTTTGTTCCTATACGAACTCTAAAACTAGGACAGTGACGCTGCTCAACATTAATGAAATACCATTCTAGTTGTACAATAATTGCGAGTCATATCTATCTTTATAAATTTAAAGTTCCATTAAAGTGTTGAATTTGTTGGTCTTTATTTTATTTTGTGAGGTTTTTTCTATTTATCGACCTGGATCACTAAGTACCTGCTAAATTTGCACTGACTCATATTTTTTTAGATGAAAATTAAGTTCTCATTGATATTTTTTAGAGCGAAGTTAGTCTTAATACCATGGATGCACACGATGTGCATAACCAGAAAGGAAATAGAGAATTCAGAGTTTAGGGTTCTCAAACAAGAAAAGGTATTTCTCTCTACGGCGGCCAACTTTAGGTGGGGAATATTCAAACAGCTATGTCCATTTTTAGGAGTTTTATTCCATGGAAAACAAATTTTTTAAAGTATCTGCTTTAGCAGCTGCAATGGTAGGTGCTATCGCTGCAACTCCAGTGCTTGCGTCAGAGGCTAATGCCGTTGGTGATGGTTATGTTGAGGCAGTCGATAACTTTATTCATGATGCTACGTTTACCGGTGCTGCAGTTGTAGATACTAGATATAGAGGTCGTGCTAACGCTGACGGCGATATCGAAACGCGACTGAACTACTCTTCATATAACCTGATGATGAACTTTAACTCCGGTTATCATAAAGATACTGTGGGTATTGATCTGGGTGGTTATTTCTCAGGTGATATTTACAACGATAGTATTGAAGATGCTGACGGCAATAAGCTGTGTAATGAAATCTCAATCTGTCAGTCTGGTGACTGGACTGATGGAAGCAGTAACTTTAAAGTTACGACAGCTGCAATTAAACTAAAACTTGGTGAAAAAACAGATGCTCAAGTAGGTTTCATCCAAGGTGGTGTTGGTACAATTGGTAATGTATGGAGCTTTGTACCTGGCACATACCGCGGTTTTAAAGTGTCTACAACTTTAGACAATGGAATGACATTGGGCTATATGGGTACAGATGATCATTCTGCACCATGGCTAATTAACTCGGAAGATGCAACTGAACCGTGGTACAACCAACAATTTAGCTACCTGCACTCTGTCGGCCTAAATGGTTCAGTTGGTGACTTAACATATGGCGTAGGTATTGGTCAGGCATTGGACGTAAACTATGGTACAGATGATCAAGATAACTTCTCGTATAAAATTGACACTAGTTATGCTGTAAACGATTCGATTAAAGTCGGCTACAATATGTACGGTGTTGATGATGATGAGATGTATAACGGTTTCGCAGCTCACCACGGTCTATCTTTAAATTGGTCGTTGACAGACAAAGTATCTTGGCTATCCCAAGTACAATACACTCAGCTTGATGCAGATGCAGGTATGGGTGAATTTGCACCACGTACAATGGCTAGATACGGTTCAAATCAAGGTGGTTTTTATTGGTGGGATGCACTATCTGATTGGAACATGCCTGGTGAAGTGGCTTGGTACAATCGCTTGTCATACGACACTGGTACGGGTTGGGGCTTTAATTTAGGCTTTGGCTACGGGACTGGAGCTGATGAAAGCGTAGCTGGTTTCTCTTATGAAAGTGAGTACGCAATTAACGGTGATATAACTTATTCTGTTTCTAGCGGTGCTCTCAAAGGTACTTTATTCAAGCTACATGCTACTCAACTTGAGCGTGACCCATTTGACGGCAAAGAAGATCGTGATGAGCAAGACTTACGTTTCATCGTAATTGCACCATTCTCATTCTTCTAAGCTACAAAACTGAAGGAAAAGCTACGATAAATATCGTAGCTTTTTTTTTATACAGGTTTTCCATCATACATTTTGCAATAAGTTGGCGGTAATGATTGTACAACTCCGTTAGGAAGTTCACACTTGATCTCATTGTCTAGAGCTCGACCGCCACTAGCTCCATTTGCTAGTATTGAGGCGGAATACAAACTAACTATAAATGTTAGAGTTACCGTTAAAAGCTTCATGATACTCGTCCTTCTTTAATTACCAAAAATAAAACAAATCGCATTTAAACGCCATGCTTAATACTCAATTATGTATAAGGCCAATGAAAGGTCAAAGTAATATAAAAATTTTCTATTAAAAATAACAAGGACCTATTTTAATCATTCAATCAGTAACTTATTGATAAATGGTGTTCGACTTTGTAGAAAAAACTAAGCTATTTACATAATTTCCCGTAAAATGCCTATAAACAGCAGACTTTATTTTCGGCCATTATATTGGTTCTAATATCATTTGTTTAAATGACATAAATCTATAGGTGTTTGAAGATAAGTTATATGCTTCAAAGTGATCTCTATTCATTACTTACTTGAGTAATATTATGAACATAAGTGAAGTCGCAAAGCTTACCTTGTTATCACCTAAGTCTATTCGTTTGTATGAAGACAAAGGAGTGATTACTGCCCCTTTACGCTCTGAAAATGGCTACAGAACCTATGGGCCTAAGCAGATTAAAGAGCTTGGGATCGTTGCAAAGGCGAGAAGTGCTGGATTTTCGCTTGATGAGTGTCGTGCGCTCGTTGAATTAGCCGACAACCCATGCCGAGAAAGTGCCGATGTTAAAGCAAAAGCGCAAAGCAAACTAAACGAAGTGAACAGAAAAATAGAAGATTTATTGGCAATTCAGAATACATTGAAGGAGTGGGTTGAACAGTGCCCTGGTGATTCAAATAGCCATTGCCCGATCATTGATTCACTTGTAGAGAAAAAGCCATAATTTGGTTACTTATGGCTTTAATAAGGAATGCTTGAATTACTCTTTAGTTGGAGTAATCGTTAATACTATGCCATCTACAGCAGTGACAATCACCTCTGTGCCTGCTTCTAAGTCCTGAGCACTAACAGCTGACCACGTAGTATCACCTAGACGGATGCGACACTTGCCTTTTTGAATGTCAGTGTCGACTCGAGTTGTTTGCCCTACAAGTTGTTTTTCTCTTTGATTTAGCTCTCGCCCTGCGTCTGACTGCTTGTCATTAGATAGTTGTCTTCTCCACCACAACCAAGTGGTGATAAGTGAAAAACTCGCAAAGGACAACCATTGCATCTGCCAACCGATTGGTAGCGCGCCTAATAGCGCTCCGACCAACATGGCAGATATGCCTATCCACAAAAAGTAACCAGCAGTACCAACCAGCTCTAGGGCTAGCAGCGCTAGACCAAATGCTAACCAATGCCAGTGGTTTACTTGCTCTAGTAACTCGAACATAAGTTAGTCCTTACTACCCTTGTCGTTGCTTTGTGCAAACATCTCTGCGATACCTGCAACAGAACCCATTAGGCCAGTCGCTTCGAGTGGTAGCATGATTATCTTGCCGTTTTCAGCTTGGCCAATAGACTTCAGTGCGTCGGTGTAACCTTGTGCAATAAAGTAATTGACCGCTTGCATGTCACCTTGAGCGATGGCTGTCGAGACCATTTCTGTCGCTTTTGCTTCTGCTTCTGCTGCACGCTCACGAGCTTCTGCTTGCAGGATGGCTGCTTGCTTTTGACCTTCCGCTTTTAAGATTTCTGATTGCTTATGACCTTCCGCTTTTAGGATCTCAGCTTGTCTTACACCTTCAGCCGATAAAATGTCGGCACGTTTGTTTCGCTCAGCTTTCATCTGGGCATTCATTGCGGCGGTTAAATCAGCTGGGGGCTGTACATCTTTGATTTCGATACGAGTAACTTTTACGCCCCATGGGTTAGTTGCTTCATCCACGATATTTAGCAGCTTGGTATTGATCATGTCACGCTGGCTAAGCATTTCATCCAGCTCCATAGAGCCAAGTACAGTACGGATATTGGTGAGGGTTAAATTACGGATCGCATGCTCAAGGTCATTTACTTCATAAGCCGCTTTCGGTGCATCGATAACTTGTACGAAGCAGACAGCATCAATCATGACATTAGCATTATCTTTGGAGATGACTTCTTGAGCTGGGATATCGAGAACTCGTTCCATCATACTGATGCGTTGTCCGACTTTATCGATAAATGGAATGATCAGGTTTAGGCCTGGTTTGAGTGTCTGTGTATAGCGGCCAAAGCGTTCTACTGTCCAGTTGTTGCCCTGTGGAACGGTTTTGACACCAGCGAAAATGAACAGTAGTGCGACGACAGTAAAGACGCCAATAGTAATCAATGTATCAATAGCCATACAAAATCCTTTGCAAATTTAAGTTTTTGATAGTTCACTATTGATACTGGCTCATATTTAAATTCTGAGCAAATTTATAAACGAGAAATGGGCCATAAAATATTGATTTTATGGCCCATTTTATATTGTTTCATTCGATAAACTAATTGATTAAATTATCAGTTTTCGATGTTTAATCTAACGATTTTAGGGTTTTGTTAGTAAAGCAGAGAGTACAGTTGTCGACGGTACTTACTGGCAACTGGGTTTCCTTGCCCAAGCGCACTTAAGATGTCCATGAACTCTTTTTTCATATCGCCATCGCAAGCATTTAGATCTTTTGCTAGGAAAGACCACAACAGCTCCATCGCTTCTTCGTTGCGGTTCACTTGGTGATATTGCAATGCTAACTCAGAGGCAGTCTTAGCGTCACTCGGGTCTTGCTGAAGAGCGGTTTCTAATGCCTGTATTTCAGGGCTGTCTGCTGCTTGCTTGTGAAGTTCAAGTTTCGCGACTAAGCCTTTGTAGTAGTTGTCTTGGTACTCAAGAGGAATGGTGGCTAGTTGAGTTTCAGCAAGATCAAACTGTTGCGTTTCTAACAAACACTCTGCAATCGCCAGTTTTACTTCGCCTTTGCTTGTTAGCGCAGCTGGAAGTTGTTGCATTGCTGCCAGTGCTTGTGTGTGCTCACCTGCTTGCATTTGCTCTAGAGCTTGACGTAATGCAAGTTCATCTTGGCTAGGAAGGTGCTTGTTTAGCATTTCAACAATGGCTTCTAAGCTCTGAGGGCCACCAAGCCCATCGACAGGCTGACCGTTAACAAACAGTGCAATAGTCGGTAGTGCTTGAACCCCAAATTGGCTAGCAATGGCTTGCTCTTGCTCGCAGTTCAATAAGGCTAAGGTGAAAGCGCCATTGTATTGCTGAGTTAATGTTTGCAGTTCAGGAATGACTTGGGCGCTCTCTTGGCTCATTGGTGCCCAAAATTGGATGAGTACAGGGGTCTGCATCGAACCTTCTAATACTTGACGAAAGTTCTGCTCATTAAGTTCAACAATATGCGGAGATTGCATTTACGTTCCTTGAGGTTTGTTTATGGATACGTTGCAAATATGGGGGGATAAGTCGGTAACTTCAAGATCTAACTGGGGTATCTCAGATAAAAAGAGACAAAAATAAAAAAACGCTATGCTTCGATGTTGGTAGGATGTTTATCTCTACATAGAAGGCATAGCGTAATCATTGAGGTGGTCAGTGAGATATTGCGTGAGATACTCAAAACAGAATAAACAACGTAATCGCCACACTCACACCTACCCAATTAAGGCGGTTTAAAGTCATGAAATATCCAGATTAGATTCACCAATTGAGAGTAATTGATGAGATAGGATAAATCATGACATCTTATTGTTACGGAAAAATTACATCGTTACATTAAAGTTTGCGACTGTGCATTCAAAGTTAGAAAATTATGCAGCTTTTCTCAAAATAGGGTCTAGCCAGCGACTCGGCAGAATCCTTTTCAATACCGCGAACACTTTAGTCGGGGTCGTAACTCGGTATCTTAGCTTTGGTTTCTCTGCGGTGAGTGCGTGATAAACTGGCTCAACACAACTTTCAGGCGGAAGAACAAAAGCGTTGTTCGATGATTCTTTTTCGAGTCGGTCTTTTTGTTGTTGATAAGCTTCTTGATGAGCGCTGCCAGCAATGGTGATCCATTTATTGAAGGCTTTCAGGGCATTATTTCTAAATTGGGTTTCTATTGGACCTGGCTGCAATAACGAGATATGAATACCGCTGCCATGCAGTTCTAAACGTAACGTATCTGTCCAGCCTTCTAGCGCGAACTTTGAAGCGTTGTAAGCGCCACGATATTTCATTGCGGCAAAACCTAATACGGAACTGTTTTGCACGATTCGGCCTTCACCACGTTCGCGCATGTGCGGGAGGATCTGACAAACAAGATGATGCCAACCAAAGAAGTTGGTTTCGAATTGCTCTCTGAGCCCCTGGGTCGGTAAGTCTTCTAGCGCGCCTGCTTGACCGTAAGCGCCGTTATTGAATAACCCATACAATCCGTTAGGTGCGAGTGCAATCGCAAGCTTGGCGCCATTCTCGATACTCTCTTGGTTGGAAAGATCTAATTGAATACAAGTGAGGCCTTCATCTTGAAGGCGTTGAACATCTTGTGGGTCACGGCAAGATGCAATGACATGAAAGCCGCGTTTTTGAAGTGCATGAGCACATGTATAGCCAATGCCTGTTGAGCAACCAGTGATAAGAATCGACTTGTTCACACTTAATCCTTTATTAGAGTCTCTATCGCTTTAGAGTAAAGAATTAGTCTTGATGTTGTAACAAGTTTTTTAGTGCCGGTTCGATTCTTGAGTAACTAAAGATAAATCCCATTTCAGTGAGCTTCTTTGGTTTAGAACGAATGCTGTCAAAGAGGAGACAAGAAGATTCACCCATCAGAAGCGACATTGCCCACTTAGGCGTGAACAAGAAATGCGGTCGGCGTAGTTGTTTGGCGAGTGTGCTGCTGAAAAGTTTGTTGGTGACGGGGTGCGGGGCACACATATTAAATTCCCCTTGAGCATGAGGAATCGACAATAAGTGGTTGATGGCTCTCACCATATCCAGCATGTGAATCCAAGGCATGTATTGCTCGCCTGAACCTAGCGGCCCACCAACTCCGAGTTTGTACGGCATAAGCATCTTTTTGAGCGCACCGCCATTTTCACCAAGTACAATACCTGTTCGTAGTAGTATCACGCGTGTGCTTTCTGATTGTGCTCTCTTGGCTATCTCTTCCCAATGAGCACAGACTTTGTGAGGAAAACTGTCGTCTTCTACTTGTAGTGATTCATCAAATGGGTGTTGCTGTTGATCGCCATAGTAACCTACAGCCGAACCGCTAATGAAAGCCTCCGGTGGGTTGCTACTGGCATGAATTAACTCGACCAGTTTTTCGGTAATGTGCCAGCGGCTATTGCAGATCCTCTCTTTTTGCTCCGCACTCCAACGCTTGTCAGCGATCGATTCGCCAGCAAGATTGACCACAACATCGAAGTCATTGAGATCGCTGAGTTCATCAAGAGATTGAATGTAATGAAGGTTATTCTGGTTCAGATGATTTAGGTTTTGCTTCGCTTTTTCGGGGCTCCGCGTCAACAATGTCACGTCGTCAGTATTCCAGCTTTTGACCAATTCAGAACCAATAAATCCCGTACCACCCGTTAACAATATCTTCATACCAATCTCCCTATTAAACATAATTATAGACATGGCTTGTTTTTGAACGCCAATCAATACGAAAAAATCACTATAACGATCAGTTGGTTTCAATCGTGTGATACCTAATTTACGCCTTATGCAATTTACTCAGGAGTGAAATTAAATCCACCTAGCTCGTTTGCAAACTAGGCAACTCTCGCTGAGCCACGCATCTTGAGGTTACTTGGGTATATACCGCTATCACATTTATGCACTTTACTCCGATATGTTACCAACTGCGTAATATTTGTCACATAAGGAATGATAAGGATTTGTCATGATTATTAGTAATTAATAACCAGACACAATTTCAATGACTAGGAGTTGCGATGACGGCAGTGCTTGCTTTGTTTCGAGCCATGTTAGGTAGCCTAAGGGATCTCTTGCCGATCGTGGCGGTGATTGCTTTCTTCCAGCTTGCTGTTTTGCAAGAGCCACTCCCTCATCTTTTGTCTATTCTAACTGGCTTAGTGTTGGTGGTCTTTGGGCTGACTTTCTTTATCTTTGGCCTTGAAATGGGGTTGTTCCCGATTGGCGAATCGATGGCGCAAGCATTTGCCAGAAAAGGGAGCGTGTTCTGGTTATTGACCTTCGCTTTCTGTTTAGGTTTTGGTACCACCATTGCCGAACCCGCGTTAACCGCAGTGGCTGCTGAAGCAGCAGAAGTTGCAGCTGAAGGTGGTGTTATTCCCAACTCTTTAGATGAAAGGGAACAATATGCCGATGGGCTGCGCTTCACCGTGGCGTTATCGGTCGGTATTGCCATTCTATTAGGAGTACTTCGGATCTTAAAAGGCTGGCCAATTCAGTACATGATCATCGGTGGTTATATTGGAATCGTGGTGCTCACCGCTTTCGCCCCTGAAAACATTATTGGGATTGCGTACGACTCTGGCGGTGTCACAACATCGACGATCACCGTTCCGTTAGTGACCGCATTAGGGGTGGGTTTAGCCTCGGCGATTAAAGGACGAAACCCGATGATTGATGGCTTTGGATTGATCGCCTTTGCTTCACTTCTGCCGATGATGTTTGTCATGGTGTACGGGATGGTGGTGACATGATCAGTGTGCAGCAATTTATCGACACCTTTCTAGGCACTGTGATGGATGTGATTCCGATTGCGGTGATCATCTTCGGTTTTCAGTTAGCGGTACTGCGTAAGCCTGTCAATAACCTTGCCAAAGTGCTCATCGGTTTCTTTTACGTCATTCTTGGCTTATCACTCTTTTTGATGGGGTTGGAGCTCGCGTTATTCCCTCTAGGGGAGACGATGGCAATGCAACTCACCGAACCAAGCTTTTTGACTGAGTTTAAGATCAGCTCTGGTCTTTCATTGGCTTGGTTTGATTATTACTGGGTTTACCTGTTTGCGTTTTGTATTGGTTTTAGTACCACGATAGCCGAGCCTTCTTTGATTGCTGTAGCGATTAAGGCAAACCAAGTATCCGGTGGCAGTATCAGTGTTAACGGACTGAGAATCGCTGTGGCATTAGGCGTTGCCATCGGTATCTCATTGGGTAGTTACCGTATTGTTGCGGGCGATCCTATTCATTACTACATTATTTGTGGCTATGTCATTGTGGTGATTCAAACCTTTTACGCCCCCAAATTGATCATTCCATTGGCCTACGATTCAGGCGGGGTTACGACATCTACCGTGACTGTACCTTTAGTGACGGCTCTTGGATTAGGGCTTGCTTCAACTGTACCGGGACGAAATCCAGTAATAGACGGTTTCGGCTTAATCGCCTTTGCGAGTTTGTTCCCCATCATTTCGGTGATGAGCTACGCCCAAATAACCCAATGGTTAAACCGTTTACACACCTCTAAGGAGAGCAAAGATGCGCTTTAAACTTATCCTAGCGTTTGTAGAAGAGAGCAAAACCGACATTGTGCTCGATGCCGCGCGTGATGCGGGCGCAACCGGAGCAACCGTGATTAATAATGCCAGAGGGCAGGGCTTAAACCAAAAGCGCACCTTCTTCGGATTAACATTAGAGGTGCAAAAAGATGTGCTGCTGTTTGTCGTTGAGGAGCATCTAGCAAGGCATATTCTTGAAAGAATTAGTGAAGTGGGGGAGTTTGACCAAGAATCGGGACAGGGTATTGCAGTACAGATAGATGTGGAAGATGCAGTCGGCGTTGCGCATCAAGTTGAGACGTTAACAAAGGTTGTGGAGGATGAGCTATGAGTACCAGTGAAAAGATCCGAGTAGGCGATGTCATGGCCAATACGTATGTGATTATCGATGGGCTAACTACGGTGTTTGAAGCGATAGAGATGGCTAAAAAGCACAAAGTGAAGGCAATCATTGTCGATAAACGCCACGAGGATGACGAGTACGGTATCGTGTTGATGAATGATATAGCAAAGAAAGTGTTGGCTAAAAATCGATCTCCGAAGCGAACCAATGTTTATGAAATCATGACCAAGCCAGCGCTAAGCGTGTCTGCTGAGATGAACGTAAAGTATTGCGCTCGCCTGTTTGAACGCTTTGGTATCAGTCGCGCGCCAGTAGTTCGTGATCACAAGATAGTCGGTATGGTTAGTTACAATAATATCGTGATCAACGGTATGGCGAGAGATGACGTGTAGCATTTAGATACGTACAATAGGCTCATAAATTTTATGGAGAAGTACGTGTGAAATTATTTTTTGCTTCAGACCTACACGGTTCGCTGCCAGCAACAGAAAAGGTATTAGAACTCTACCAAGCGTCTGGTGCGCAATATTTAGTGCTATTGGGTGACATTCTGAATCATGGGCCAAGAAATCCGATTCCAGAAGGATACAACCCACCGGCGGTTGCAGAGAAGTTGAATGCGTTTTCTCAAGAGATCATCGCCGTTCGTGGTAACTGCGACAGTGAAGTGGATCAAATGCTGTTGTCTTTTCCAATGATGATGGATTACTCATGGGTGTTATTGGAATCAGGTCAGCGTATCTTTCTAACCCATGGTCATTTGTATAACACCACTAAACGACCAGCACTAAAAGCGGGTGATATTATTGCCCATGGGCATACTCATATTCCAGTTGCCGAATACCAAGATGATATCTTTATCTTTAACCCTAGTTCGGTGACATTCCCACGAGATGGTTACGCAGCGAGCCATGGCATCTATGAAAATAATACCTTTAAAGTCATTAGCCTTGAAGGTGACGTAATTGTGAGTGGCGAGCTTTAAATAAACTCAATCGGCGGCGTTAGAAAAGGCTCACTTTGAGTCTACGTGGCCGAGGTCCCTGTCTGGAGCAATGATGTTTCGCACTCTTTGCTTCAGAACTTTCGCTTCTGGAAAACCTTGATCTGCTTTTCTTTCCCAAATCTGCACACCATTACAAAAGATTTCGAACCTGCCTCCGGTGTCTGGATGCAAGCTCACTTGTTCAATTTCTTCGCTAAAGGTATGCAGCAGCTCTTGGCATAACCAACTAGAACGAAGCATCCAATTACACTGACGGCAATAGTGTATTGCGATTGTCGCTTTTGTTGCTGTCTCTTTAGCTGGCGTCAGATTTGGTTGATCCGTATTCATAGTTCATCCTTAAAATGCTACATCCGTAATTTGATACCAACGGCTAACAAAAAAGGGGCATCATGCCCCTTTTCTATTGGTTTACCGTTTAATGGTATTCAGCTATTTTTATACAAAAATAACTGCAGAGTTTTAGTTGGAACCAGTTTTAGTTTGAGAACAAAACGGTAGAACCGTGATTTAAGCTAGTGAGCAGCAGTGCTTTCTGATTAATAATATCAATGCGTCGGCTTTGCTCTGCATCCATCTTAATCACTTGAGTGATAAGTTCGAGTTGCTCTTCCGAAAAGTCTTGGCGCTCAGCCGAAGTTACATCTTTAAACTCCGTTGGCGAAATCAGTAAATAGTTATCGTTAATATCCCACTGACCTGTTTCTGATATGTTGATCACATTCGCAGGTGCAGTTTGAGTGCTGTACAGCCTAACCACTGACATTCTCAGGTACGTACCATTTGGTAGGTATTTCGCATTCGATGACAATTCAACTTTACGAAGCGGGCCGATTGAATCAGCTTGCTTGTTGTCGCTAATCAGAGTCACCATTTTCGATTGCCATTCATGCTGAGTGAGCAAGCGCTCTACTTTTGCATCGCTGCCCCAATATAACCAACCACTTAAGAATGCAGATAGAACCAGTAAAATAATCGATACTTTTAATTTCATGTTACTGACCACCGTTACAAATGTCGTTTACATCTGACTGATTTGCGTAAATTCTTAGGGTTATATTTTCGCTAGAGTAATCTTGCGGGTGAATGTAGTTGAGGGCAAGGTTGTTGGTTTGTCCACCTGTTGCAATCACCTCTGTTGGCTTCAACATACCAGTGTGATTGGTGTTGTAACGCATTACACACTTCTCTATCGCTGGTAGCCAACTGCTGAGATCAGGGTGATTGATTGGGGTTTGAATCTTTACACCATTCACTTCAGTCAATGTTCTGAACTCGGATTCTGCGGGGTTAGTAAACGTTAAAACCAGAATTGGCATGATGAAAGCCGCAAGCAATAACGAAAACGCTAACCACTTATTGGTGCTTTTAACCGGGGTCGCAGTTGGTGTTGCTGCTGGTTCCACTTCAACTTTGGTTTCTTGAAACTTTGTAATTGACTCGGGCTCGACAGCTTCAGTCATTGCTTCTTCGGTCATTGTAGGCGTTGCAAACGTTAAGATAGGTTCTACGTCATTTTCTGCAATTTCAGCCGCTGCTGGCTGATCATTTGATGAAAGTGGTGCAGAGCGTTCAACGGTTGCAATAAATTGGTAACCGCGTTTAGGTACCGTTTTTACGAATTCTGGAGATTTGGTTGAGTCCTTGAGCATCTTTCTCAGGGTCGAAACTGCTTGCGTTAAGCTTGAGTCATCAACCTCAAAGCCTTGATCTCGCCAAACATACTCGTGCAATTCATTACGAGTGATAACTTCATTGGGTCTTTCTGACAGCATCAGGAGAATGCGGCTTTCATTGCTGCCAAGGCGCACGACTTCGCCGTCGCTCATTTGATCAACAAGTGAATTGCTATTTGGATCGAATACGAACCGCTGTGCGAGAATAAACTTTGTGCCGATATTGCTCATTGAATTCTTCTATTTTGGATGATTTTGAGTGCGAAATAGACAAATCTCAGGTGAAGTTCCGTTAATTCTTCACCAAATCATGGCTTCTTTTATGTTCTTTTATATTTATCAGGCTCAAGGATAATAAAAACAGATCAAAAAAACAGTGTTTTTATGATTTTTGACCTTGAATTTACATTTGTCATCCTCATGTTAATGAACATAAGAGTGGCATCAAGTGTTACGCCCCTATGGTATTCAACATAAAGTATAGATGTTTTGGAGTAAAAATGAGCGAAACAGCAACGCAAAATAAAGAGACTCGTGGCTTTCAATCTGAAGTAAAACAACTACTTCACCTAATGATTCACTCACTGTATTCAAATAAAGAAATCTTCCTACGTGAGCTGATCTCTAACGCATCTGACGCGGCTGATAAGCTTCGTTTCCAAGCCTTGTCAAACGGTGACCTTTACCAAGGTGATGCAGACCTAGGCGTAAAATTATCTTTTAGCGCTGAAACCAATACTTTAACGATTTCTGATAACGGCATCGGCATGAGCCGCGACAACGTTATTGAGCATTTAGGTACGATTGCTAAATCGGGTACTGCAGATTTTTTCTCAAAGCTGTCTGAAGACCAAAGCAAAGACTCTCAATTGATTGGTCAATTTGGTGTTGGTTTCTATTCTGCATTCATCGTTGCAGACGCGGTAACGGTTCGCACACGTGCAGCAGGTCTAGCGAGTAATGAAGCTGTTCAGTGGCACTCTGCAGGGGAAGGTGATTACACCATCGAAGACATCACTAAAGAGTCTCGTGGTACTGATATCATTCTTCATATGCGCGAAGACGGTAAAGAATTCCTAAATGAATGGCGTCTGCGTGAAGTCATTGGTAAATACTCTGATCACATCGGTATCCCTGTTTCTATCTTAACTGCGGTTAAAGATGACGAAGGTAAAGACACCGAAGAGAAACATTGGGAACAGATTAACAAGGCTCAAGCGCTTTGGACTCGTAACAAGTCTGATATCGAGAAAGAAGAGTACCAGGAGTTTTACAAGCACGTATCTCACGACTTTGCTGATCCACTAACGTGGAGCCATAACAAAGTTGAAGGTAAGAACGACTACACAAGCCTACTTTACATCCCAGCTAAAGCACCTTGGGATATGATGAATCGTGACCATAAGAGCGGCCTTAAGCTTTATGTACAGCGAGTATTCATCATGGATGATGCAGAGCAGTTCATGCCATCTTACATGCGTTTCGTTCGCGGCTTGATTGACTCAAACGATCTACCACTGAACGTGTCTCGTGAAATCCTGCAAGATAATAAGGTAACTCAGTCTCTTCGTGGCGCATGTACTAAGCGTGTCCTGACAATGCTTGAGCGCATGGCGAAGAATGACAACGATAAGTACTTGGAGTTTTGGAAAGAGTTTGGCCTAGTACTGAAAGAAGGCCCAGCGGAAGACATGGCGAACAAAGAAAAAATCGCTGGTTTACTTCGCTTCTCATCAACGGAAGTTGATTCTGCTGACCAAGCTATCAGCCTAGTGTCTTACGTTGAACGCATGAAGGAAGGTCAAGACAAGATCTATTACCTAACAGCAGATAACTACGCTGCCGCTAAGAACAGCCCGCATTTGGAGCAGTTCAAAGCAAAAGGTATCGAAGTGGTTCTAATGTACGATCGTATTGATGAGTACGTAATGAACTACTTGACTGATTTTGATGGTAAGCAGTTCCAATCGATCACCAAAGCGGGCTTAGACTTAAGCAAGTTCGAAGGTGAAGAAGAGAAAGAGAAGCAAAAAGAGGCAGAAGAAGAGTTCAAATCTGTTGTTGAGCGCACTCAATCTTACCTAGGTGATCGTGTTAAAGAGGTTCGCACGACATTCAAGCTTGCAACCACGCCAGCTGTTGTTGTTACCGATGATTTCGAGATGGGCACTCAAATGGCTAAACTTCTCGAAGCGGCGGGTCAAGCTGCTCCTGAAGTTAAGTACATCTTTGAGATTAACCCTGAGCATGCGCTAGTTAAACAAATGGCTGATGAAGGGGACGAACAGGCGTTTGGTCGCTGGGTTGAGCTACTACTTGGCCAGGCTATGCTGGCTGAAAAGGGCTCAATGGAAGATCCGTCACAATTCTTAGGTGCAATCAACGAACTGCTGACAAAACGTTAGTCTTTCGACTTTGGGCTAAGCCCATAATTATGAATAAAAGCTCGCGAATGCGGGCTTTTTTTATGAACGTCGCTTAACTTCATCGAAATATCGCTAAAGTTGCTAACAAGACGAACGCAAACGCTGTCGATACATTCTTTAGTCTTAATTTCAGCCAAATTGAATATTAATGTGATAGAATGCTCGACCTAATCAGCTGGTACTATGAACCTATCGTCTCCAGTTGTATGATTTTTAAACGTTATACCGAAACTTACCGTTTTGCTTCTGTTTACAGTTGTGCTTAGCCTCAGTTGTTACCTAACCTCTCTTGTTTGACCTCAATTAAACCAGAAAGGCGGGATAGTGAGCTTCGGTATAAATCATAATTTTTATAAGAGGATTAAACATGCGCATCATTCTTCTAGGTGCTCCTGGCGCGGGTAAAGGTACTCAAGCTAACTTCATCATGAACAAATTTGGTATCCCTCAAATTTCAACTGGTGACATGCTACGTGCTGCTATCAAAGCGGGTACTGAGCTTGGTAAGCAAGCAAAATCAGTAATCGACGCTGGTCAGCTAGTTTCTGATGAAATTATCCTTGGTCTAATCAAAGAGCGTATCGCTCAAGATGACTGTGAGAAAGGTTTCCTACTAGACGGTTTCCCACGCACAATCCCACAAGCGGATGGCCTAAAAGAAATGGGCATTGCTGTTGATTACGTTGTTGAATTCGACGTAGCTGACGATGTGATTGTTGAGCGTATGGCTGGTCGTCGTGCTCACCTTCCTTCTGGTCGTACATACCACAATGTGTACAACCCACCTAAAGAAGAAGGTAAAGATGACATCACTGGCGAAGAGCTAGTGGTTCGTGATGACGACAAAGAAGAAACAGTTCGTGCACGTCTAGGCGTATACCACGATCAAACGGCTCCGCTTATTTCTTACTACGGTAAGGAAGCAGAAGCAGGCAACACTAAGTACCTTAAATTTGATGGTACTAAGCAAGTTGCTGAAGTTAGTGCAGAACTTGAGAAAGCACTAGCATAATTGGCTAACAGCCAGTTTTAGAATTTGATATATTGGAAGCGACCGTTAAGGTCGCTTTTTTTGTTTCAATTTTTAGTAATATACCAATCTAGATAAATCGATTGTGCACTGTTTCCGCGGTACGGTTTAGATTCGCGAGGCTAACGCTCAAGGTGATATTGTGATAACCCAGGTTAAGAACGATTATTCTTAAATTTAGTGGCACAACAATGATCTTAAACTTATGCCAATTAGTATATTACGTTCCAGAAAATCACACATTGGTCTCAGGTATCTATGGAAAATAATAAAAAGCAGGGCGTTTTACTGGTGAACTTAGGAACACCAGATTCGGCGACCCCGGCTGGCGTTCGTCGATTTTTGAGTGAATTCTTACACGACAAGCGAGTCGTAAACCTAACGCGTTGGCTTTGGTGTCCTATTTTACATGGGGTGATCTTACCGATTCGAGCGCCGAAAGTGGCTAAGCTGTATCAGTCTGTTTGGATGGATGAAGGCTCACCACTGCTTGTATATTCTCAAAGACAAGCCGACAAGCTCCAGAAAAAATTAGAGATGCCCGTAGCGCTGGGTATGACCTATGGCAACCCAAGCCTTAAGGCGGGGGTCGAGCAACTGATGGAGCAGGGTGTTGAAGACATTATCGTCCTGCCTTTATATCCTCAGTACTCAGGTACAACCACAGCGGCTGTTTCTGATGGTTTAACCAAAGCCTTTAAGCAGATGCCAGTGATTCCGAGCTATCGCTTTATTCGCGACTACTACGCGCACCCAAGCTATGCAAAAGCTTTGGCTGAAAGTGTTCGTAGTCATTGGGATAAAAATGGCAGAGGTGATCATTTAGTGTGTTCTTTCCACGGTATTCCGAAGCGACTCGCTGATGAAGGTGACATCTACCCTCAGCATTGTGAAGCGACGACAAAATTACTTGCTGCTGAGTTAGGCTTATCTGCGGACGATATCACTATGACATACCAGTCTCGATTTGGTCGAGAAGAGTGGTTGAAGCCTTACACTGACGAGACACTTGAATCACTGCCGAGTAAGGGCATCAAGAAGATTGATATCATGGCTCCTGCGTTCTCGGTTGACTGTTTGGAAACGTTGGAAGAGATTTCTGACCAGTGTAAAGAGACGTTCATTGATGCTGGTGGCTCAGACTTTAGCTATATTATGTGTCTTAACGACAGAGACTCACACATCGATATGATGGTTGAGCTAGTGGCGCTTCATCGCTAACTGATATGCCAATAGAATAAATAACAAAAGGGCTGCTCATTGAGCAGCCCTTTTTGATCTTGATGTTTCTTCTTGAAATAGATCTAGATATTAAGCAACCGAAGTTTCTGCTTTTGGTTCTGCTTCAAGCGTCATGTTGGTTTCTACACCATGCATCCATGATACAAGTTTACCTGCACAAAGAAGCAGTAAGACGCCACTTATTGTAGCTGTAATTGCGATACCACCGAAGATAGACATTGCGCCAAGCTCACCAACGTGAGAACCCACAAGGCCAGCGACGTAGTTTGCGACAGCATTGAAGCCAAACCATGCACCCATCATTAACGATGCTAGACGAAGCGGAGCTAACTTAGTGACCAACGACAGGCCAATAGGAGATAGACAAAGCTCACCAAGAGTATGGAAGAAGAAAGCACCGACTAGCCACAGCATTGATGTTTTCACTGTTAGGTCGCCACCTTGCTCCATTACTGCACCCATCATGCACACAAAGCCTAGTGCTAAGAAAAACAACGCCATCGCAAATTTCACTGGCGAGTTTGGTTCACGCTTACCAAGCTTGACCCAAAATGCAGCAATGATTGGTGCAAGTGTAATGATGAAGAATGGGTTCAGAGATTGGAACCAAGCTGCAGGAACTTCAAAGCCACCAATCATACGGTCCGTATATTGTTGAGTGTAGATGTTCATCAAACCGCCAGCTTGTTCAAAGCCAGCCCAGAAAACGATTACGAACAGACCCATAACAAGAATAACTTTTAGTCTGTCGAACTCTTCTTTGGTCAGTGGTGTTTTCTCTTTCGATTTGTTCAGCGCTTTCGCTCGTGCAGCTGCAGGTACTGAGCCAATGTTGCCTAACCATGACTGAGCCATCGTCAATTGCATAACTAAGCTAATAACCATACCGATACCAGCGGCTAGGAAGCCAGCTTTCCAGCCGAATGAATCGACTGCAGCACCTGAAATTAAGCCACCCAGTAGCGCGCCTAAGTTGATGCCCATGTAGAAAATGGTGAAAGCGCCGTCACGTCGGTTATCGCCTTCTTGGTATAGGTCGCCAACCATGGTCGAGATGTTTGGTTTAAACATACCGTTACCACTGATAAGCAGTGCTAAACCTAGATAAAGAGCATTTACTTGGTCTAAGCCAATAGCGCCGTTAGGAAGAGCAAGCGTAAATTGGCCTAATGCCATTAATACACCGCCCACTAGGATCGATTTACGTTGTCCTAAGTAGTTATCGGCAAGCCAGCCGCCGATTAATGGCGTGATATAGACTAAACCGGTATAGATACCATAAAGATCGAGGGCATCTTTTGTTGACCAACCAAGGCCACCATTGATAGTGGTATCGGTAAGAAATAAAACAAGGATCGCACGCATTGCATAGTAGGAGAAACGTTCCCATAGCTCTGTGCTAAAAAGTAGAAATAGGCCTCTAGGGTGGCCAAAGATGTTGTGATTGCTTGGCATAAGTTTTACTAATTTTAGGTATTAAAAGATTTTATAGTTCCTTATGTATACAGAGTGGAATAACCATCTGCAATAGGCGTCTTTTATGGTCACGATAACTATTTTTTTATAAGCTCATGAAAATATGGGGTTTTATTGGGAATGTTGCCCAGACAATGCGTGCTGCAAACTAATTTTCCAGTTTTGAGTTGAGCGCATAGTGTTCTTTTTAAAAGAATTATCGAATGCTAACCGTTCAATTGATTGGTTTGTTGGATGGTTTCTGTATTTAAATGGTATCTCGTTCCTTTTGTGTGTCGCATACATAGCCTTACAATAATGCGTCTTTTTATCTGTAAATGTTCCCTGTACAATGCTTAACCACTTTTTGTCCCTATGGCTTTTTGTTGATAAGTTGGTCTGTTACGCATAATTTATTGCTTATCAGGATTCATTTTATTAACGGTGATTAACGGTTTTAGGCTTGTGGTAATATGTCCCAAAATAGAAAATGGCTAGTAAAATGAAACGTTGGTATTTACTTTACTGTAAGCGTGGTGATCAAAAACGCGCTCAACAGCACCTAGAAAACCAGGGGGTAGAGTGCTTTTATCCTCAAATCGATGTCAAGAAGGTCGTGAGAGGGAAAGAGAAGCAGGTCAAAGAACCGCTATTCCCATCTTACATCTTTGTACGTTTTGACTACGAACAGGGTCCAAGTTTTACTACTGTTCGTTCAACGCGTGGTGTCGTCGACTTTATTAAGTTTGGCGCAAGGCCACACGAAGTCCAAGGCGACTTAGTGTATGAACTGAAAGAGTTTGAGAAGTGTTGCGAAGATGAACCTGAAGAGTGCTGTGTTGAGTTTGAATCAGGGCAAGTGGTCAAGATCAATAGTGGTCAGTTTGCTGGGGTTGAAGCTATTTTCCATCAGAAAGATGGTGAAGCACGATCTATTATGCTGGTAAAAATGATCAGCAAAGTGGTTCCGATCAGTATTGAGAACGAAGCACTACAAGCTCACGCATAAGTGCAGTAATACAAAGCAAAAAATAGGCTTAAAACAAAAAGGCGCATAATGCGCCTTTTTTAGTCTTTAGGGTTTGTTCAAAACGCGCTAAGCGTTGTAAGCATCGTTGTGAACGGCTTGTACTGCACGACCTGATGGGTCGACACAGTTTTTGAATGACTCATCCCACTCAATCGCTTTCGCTGATGAGCAAGCAACTGAAGGACCACCAGGTACACATTCTGCCGCTGATTCTAGAGGGAATAGCTCCTCAAAGATTTCACGGTAAGCATAACCTTCTTTGGTTGTTGGCGTGTTGTAAGGGAAACGGAACTTCGCAGCTTCCATTTGTTGATCCGTTACTTTTTCTTCAGCCGTTGCTTTTAATGTGTCAATCCAATCGTAGCCAACACCATCAGAGAACTGCTCTTTTTGACGCCATGCAATTGAATCTGGTAGGTAGTCTTCAAAACACTCACGTAGAATGTGTTTCTCCATTTTACCGTTACCACACATCTTATCTTCAGGGTTCAAACGCATTGCTACATCGATGAACTCTTTGTCCAAGAATGGAACACGACCTTCAACACCCCATGCCGCAAGAGATTTGTTGGCGCGAGCACAGTCAAACATGCTTAGAGCAAGAAGTTTACGCACGGTTTCTTCGTGGAACTCTTTTGCGTTTGGCGCTTTATGGAAGTACAGGTAGCCACCAAAGATCTCATCAGCACCTTCACCAGACAGTACCATTTTGATACCCATTGCCTTGATCTTACGAGCAAGCAAGTACATCGGCGTTGAAGCACGAATCGTCGTTACATCGTAAGTTTCAATGTGGTAGATAACATCACGGATTGCATCTAAGCCTTCCTGAATGGTGTAAGTCATCTCATGGTGTACGGTACCAATCTTATCAGCAACTTCACGAGCAGCGATCAGGTCAGGCGCGTTTTCTAGACCTACTGCGAATGAGTGTAGTTGTGGCCACCAAGCTTCTGATTGCTCATCGTCTTCGATACGCATTGCAGCAAAACGTTTAGCTACTGCTGAAGTGATTGAAGAATCAAGACCACCAGATAGAAGTACACCATAAGGTACATCTGTCATTAGTTGACGTTTAACTGCAGCTTCTAGCGCTTCAGTCAGTTCTTCTTTACTTGTGCTGTTACCTTGTACCGCAGCGTATTCATTCCAATCGCGGATGTAGTAGCGATGAGGCTCTGCATCTTTCGAAGAGTAGAAGCTACCAGGAGGGAACTCACTGATCGTCTTGCATACTTCAACGAGTGCTTTCATCTCTGAAGCAACGTAGTAGTTGCCGTGCTCGTCGTAGCCTTGGTAAAGCGGGATGATACCAATATGGTCACGGCCGACTAGGTATTCGTCTTTCTCTTCGTCGTATAAAACGAATGCGAAAATACCGTTAAGTTCTTCTAAAAGGTCCGCGCCCATTTCTTGGTATAACGCTAGGATAACTTCACAGTCAGAGTCAGTCTGGAACTGGTACTTATCTTCATAGCGTGCACGAAGTTCTTTGTGGTTATAAATTTCGCCATTCACTGCAAGAATGTGCTTTTTATCTTGGCTGTATAGTGGTTGTGCACCACTGTTAAGACCAACGATAGCCAAACGCTCGTGAGCAAGAATTGCTTTTTCACCAGCATAGATACCAGACCAGTCTGGGCCACGGTGACGAAGCTTTTTAGACATTTCTAAAGCAATAGGGCGAAGTGCTGCGGCATCACTTTTAATGTCGAGAATGCCAAATACTGAACACATAGAACTTCCTTTTAAATAATTTCTAAATCAACTGTATTCAATTTGCCATTCTGGCTAAAAAAAGCAACCGAATGTGAGCAAAAAAATAATATAAAGGGGTTTCTGTTAGAAATTATCTAATTTTAAGGTGGTTTTGGTGAGTGGTGTCTAATTGCGGTTGGTTTTTTAAACAAAAACCTCTCAAAAGTGCAAAAGAACAGCAATTTTGAGAGGTTAACTAGACAATGTTTAGGATTAGATCTTATTGATGTTAGGGTTTAATTGCTCACATACGTGTCGAGCAAAACCACTACCAGCTTCACTGTAGATGTTGAATGCTGCATCGACACCATTCTCTTTCAATGTTTCTAGCTGGTCGGAGTATTCAGCAATGGCGGCGATTTGACCTTTAAAATTACGTGATTTTAGCTGTTCTAAGGCTGTTTGATTACCTTGGTGATGAGGCATCGCCAAGATCACTAGCTTCACGTTTGCTGTATCTAAAATACGCTCCCAGAAATCTGGGTCAGTTGCATCGCCAGAAATAACGTTTCTTCCAAGGCTTCTATGGTTGTGTGCGGCTTCTTCACGAACTTCGACACCTAAGCTAACCTTGCCATAGCGAGAACGCAATTCATCGTAGGCGCCGGTACCAATGCGCCCCATACCAAGAATAAGCACTTGTGCGCGACCAGGATCAATTCGTTTATCACGTTGGTGAAGCTTTTCAGCAGCGTGCTCTTTGAGCCACTTACCTGACTGTTGATAAAGCTTATGACCCGCTTTGTTTAAAGGAGCAGCGATTAAGAACGATAACGAAACCGCAATTGCCACCGCCACTAATATATCGCCAGACATCCACCCCATCTTAAAGGCAAGACCACCGACGATAAGACCAAATTCACTGTAGTTAAATAATGATAGAGAGGCGAGTAGAGAGGTTCGAACACGGAATTTGAAGCGGTTGAGTACCAAGAAGTAAAGCACGCCTTTCACTGGCAGCAACAGCAAGAATAAGATGGCGAGCATAAAGCCTTGAATGGTAGGTTGCTCGGATAATCCAATATTCAAGAAGAAGCAGACAAGGAAAAGCTCTTTGAGGTTAAACAGCGATTTCGACAGCTCTGAAGCTTTTGGGTGACCGGCTAACAACATACCTAAGATCAGAGCACCTAGATCTGGTTTAACCCCTACAAACTGGAACAAGCCTGCACCGACGACCAATGCGAAGAAAATGCCGAACAGCACCAACATTTCGCCGTGACCAACCCAGTCGAGGACTTTGTAGAACAATGGACGACAGAATGGCAAAGCGAACAGTGCGATGGCATACCACTCTGGAATTTTGCCTGTCGATGCCGTTAAGAAGACCACGGCAAAGATATCCTGCATGACCAGAATACCGATCGCTAATGTTCCATAGGTCGCATTCATTTCCCCTTTCTCTTGCAGAGACTTAACTGCGAATACGGTACTAGAGAATGAAAGGGCAAAACCGAGTAGAACAATCTGTTCTATTGACATGGCTGCCAACGAGGAAATACCTAGGAATTTAAAACCAAACAGGGCGACCGCAAAAAACAGAGTGGATAAAAGGTTGTGGATTGTTGCGCCAGCCCAGATCTCTTTAGAGAGCAGGGTTTTGATATCGAGCTTTAAGCCAATCGTAAATAGAAGCAGGGTGACACCAAGGTCAGCCAAAGTAATGATGGTGTCATTGGTTTCAAAACCCAGAGCAAAGAGCCCAAAACCAGCGACCAAAAAGCCGACCAATGGGGGAAGGTGACACTTTAAAGCAATAAATCCTGCAATAAACGCAGTGGATATTAATATAAGTTCCATAACTTGTAGTAGTAGTTCCCTAGCTTAAAAAAACGGGCCGTGTTTATACAAACACGGCCCGCGGAAAATCAGAGTTGTTTTTCTTTAGTCTTCAAGAAGCTTTTGAAGTAACACACCGTTGAGCATGGCGCGCTTAATCATGGCAAAAGCTCCCATCGTAGGATGTTTATCGATCTGTGATGCTACAATAGGCAGGCCGCTATGGAAAGCCGTTAACGACTGATTCTCTACATTGCGCTTAATTGCAGGGAAAACAATCTCTTGTGCCTTTGTAATATCACCCGCAATGATGACTTTCTGAGGATTAAACAAGTTAATCGTCATTGCGATAGCTTTACCCAGTTGATTACCTACTCGAACCAAACTTTGCTTAGCCAGTTCGTCGCCATTGATAGCATGGTCACATACATCTTGAATGGTAATGTGTTCAATCTCTGTTAGCGAGGACTCATAACCTTGCTTAATTAGCTTTTGGACACGTTCAACAATGGCAGGGTTTGCCGCTACGGTTTCAAGACAACCGAAATTACCGCATTGGCATTGCTCGCCAAGTGGATCAATTTGGATATGACCAATTTCACCCACGTTGCGGTTATGGCCAAGGAAAACCTGACCATTAACAATAATTCCAGCACCAGTACCACGGTGAACGCTAACCAAAATAGAATCTTGGCTGTCTTTACTTGCACCGAAGTAGTGCTCAGCAAGTGCCATTCCTCGAACGTCATTACCAACAAAACAAGCAACATGGAATGTATCGCGAATAATGTCGCTTAACGCAAGGTTATCGATGTCTGTATTTGGCATGTACTCAACCACACCTGTCGTTGGGTTGACCAAGCCAGGAAGAGTGACACCAATGGCAATCAGTTGGTCGATCTTTGGTTGGTGTTCAGCAATGAAAGCCTTCAAGTTATTGACCAAGCCTTGGGTGAGGTCTGATTGGTCTGAGTAATTCAGGTCTTGCTGTTGGAAAGCCAGCTCACGACCGCCAAGGTCATGCAGGCTTATTTGAATGTAGTCTCGACCCAAGCGCACAGCGACAGAGTGAAAAGGCTCTACTTCTGTGGTTAGGGAGATAGCGCGTCTACCGCCAGTAGACGCTTGCTGCGCAACCTCTTTAATTAGGCCGCGCTCTAAAAGTTGGCGGGTAATTTTTGTAACACTTGCCGGTGCGAGTTGGCTTACATCAGCCACTTGTATACGACTGATAGGCCCTTGTTGGTCTATTAGTCGGTATACCGCCGCACTGTTTAGTTGTTTAACTAAGTCTACGTTACCTATTTGTCCGCCATTCATACTTAATTGTGCTCGTATTGTCCGTTAACAACAGTCGCTTTAACGTTAAAGTCTCGGTCAAATACAGCTAGGTTTGCAACCATGCCTTTTTTGATTCGACCTAGCTTGCTTTCTACACCGATAGCCGTAGCTGGGTATAGCGTAGCCATGCGAAGAGCTTCGTCTAAAGCGATACCGGCGTGCTCAACTGTATTCTGAACTGCTTCAATCATAGTCAGAGCCGAGCCGCCCAGTGTGCCGTTTTCATCAACACACTTACCATCACGGTAATATACTTTCTTACCGACAAAAATAAAGTATTCCATGTCAGCACCTGCAGGAGCTGTGGCATCCGTCACTAATACCAACTTTTCTCCCTTGATTTTATGCGCAATTCTGATGTTTGCGTAATCAACGTGGAAGCCATCGGCAATAATGCCAGCATAAACCTCAGGTGTATCGTAAATCGCGCCAACAACGCCAGGTTCACGACCAACCATTGGTGTCATCGCGTTGAACAGGTGAGTGGCAAATGTAATGCCTGACTCAAAACCTTGACGCGCTTCTGCGTACGTTGCATTCGTGTGACCAATCGAAACAACCACACCAGCTTTGCGCAGACGCTCAATGTGTTCTGGGTCGTTGAGTTCTGGAGCCAATGTTACTTTTGCAACAAGGTCATTGTTCTCACAGATAAGCTCAATCATTTCGCTGTCTGATTTACGAATGTGATCGACGCTGTGAATGCCTTTTTTCGCAACGTTTAAATACGGACCTTCAAGGTGTAGGCCAAGAGATTGGTTTTGGTATTGGTTGTGATATTCACGAGCTGCGGTAATAACCGCGCGCATGTCTTCGTCAGAAGAAGTGATTAGCGTTGGCAGGAAGCTAGTACAGCCAGATTTAAGGTTTGCTTTGTGCATGATCTGCATTGTGTCTGCAGTGATCTCATCGTTAAGCATTACACCGCCACAACCATTCAATTGTAGGTCAATGAAGCCTGGGCTTAGGTTTGCTCCGTTTAGGTCGCGAACTTCGATTCCTTCTGGTAATTCAGAGATAGGACAGACTTTTTTGATCAGTTCGTTTTCGATTACAACAGCATGATCGGTTAGAACATCACTACCAGTGTAAATTTTACAGTTACTTAGCGCGTACATAGTCAGCTAATCCTTATTTCGTGAGATCTTTAAAATTTGTTCGTTACCTAAATGTGGACTTAGTTTGCGAGCATCATTTACGTAACGATTTATCTTTTATGGGCAAACAGCTTCAAAATAGGAAGCGATTTAAGTTGTTGAAAAATAAATGAACAATTGATTATTAATATACATTTAGGTTCACTTTTAATGATTATTTATTGGACAGCGTAAACCCAGGGGTACCATCATTTTACCTAATGGTTAGGTTTAGATTTTATCTATAAACGTTCATTTTTTTGAATGATAAAATAAGTTTTATGATCTCGCTAGCAAAAACCTCTGGATTTGGTAAAAACTGGTGATTACGATCACAAATGGTAAGGTTTTAATTTGCGGAGCAAAATTAATTGAATACACTGAATAGGACTAAATTGAGCGACTAAAATAAGTTTCTCAAACGAATTCTAAAAAATCCTATAGGGGGAAACAACTGGTGAATATTCTAGGATATGCACAGAAGCTTGGTAAGGCGTTAATGCTACCAATCGCAACGCTTCCGATTGCGGCGCTTCTTTTACGTTTAGGTCAAGGCGATCTACTTGATATTCCATTCATGGCAGAAGCTGGTGGTGCTATCTTCGGTAACCTACCATTGCTATTTGGTCTAGGTATCGCGATTGGTCTTTCTAAAGACGGTAACGGCGCAGCGGGTCTTGCTGGTGCAGTTGCTTACTTCGTACTAACAGCAACAGCAACGACAATTAACGCAGACGTTAACATGTCATTCTTCGGCGGTATCTTCGCAGGTATCATCGCAGGTCACTCTTACAACGCTTTCCATGCAACACGCCTTCCTGAGTGGCTGGCTTTCTTCGCGGGTAAACGTTTAGTACCTATCATGGCCGGTCTATTTGCACTTGTTGCAGGTGCTGTGTCTGGTGTGGTTTGGCCTGGTATTCAATCTGGTCTAGATGCACTAGCTCACGCGGTATCAACGTCTGGTGCTGTTGGCCAATTCGTTTACGGTACTCTTAACCGTGCACTAATCCCTGTAGGTCTACACCACGTATTGAACTCATACTTCTGGTTCGGTATGGGTACATGTCAAGAAATCGTTGTTGCTGGTCAAGGCGCATTCGCTAACATCACTCAACTTTGTGTTGACCCTGCACTGGCTAAAACTCTAGTTGTTGGTCAAGAGCACACATTCACATTCGCTAACTCAGTAACTCCAGAGATTACTACTGTTGTTAAAGAAGTGACTGAAACAGTTAAATCTGGCGACCTACACCGTTTCTTCGGTGGCGATAAAGGCGCTGGCGTATTCATGAACGGTTTCTTCCCAGTAATGATGTTCGGTCTACCAGGTGCTGCACTTGCAATGTACCTAGCTGCTCCTGCTGAAAAACGTAGCCAAGTTGGTGGCGCATTGTTCTCAGTTGCATTCTGTTCATTCCTAACAGGTATCACAGAGCCGCTAGAATTCATGTTCGTATTCCTAGCTCCTGCTCTATACGCAATGCACGCGGTATTTACAGGTCTGTCTCTAGTAGTGGCAAACATGTTTGGTACTCTGCACGGTTTCGGTTTCTCTGCTGGTCTAATCGACTTCGTACTGAACTGGGGTCTAGCAACTAAACCATTCACTCTACTATTGATTGGCTTAGCATTCGGTGCTCTATACTTCTTCACTTTCTCTTTCGCAATCCGCGCTTTCAACTTGAAATCGCCAGGTCGTGAAGATGATGACGAAGCTGCAGCAGCTCCTGCTGGTGACGCTCCAAAAGGTGACGTTGCTCGTCAATACCTGAAAGCTCTAGGTGGTCACGAAAACCTGACTTCAATCGATGCTTGTATCACTCGTCTACGTCTAACTCTTAAAGACCGCTCTATCGCTGATGAAGTTGTTCTTAAGAAACTTGGCGCTAAAGGTGTGGTTAAACTAGGTGAGAACAACCTACAGGTTATCCTAGGCCCATTAGCTGAAATCGTCGCTGGCGAAATGAAAGCTATCGGTGCAGGTGAAGACCTATCTGATGTAAAACTTCCATAGTAAAGGAAGTACTTATTAAGACGTAACAACGGCTCTTAAGTAAGTTTCAAATAGCAAGCCTCCCACACGGGAGGCTTTTTTGTGCCTGTCATTTAAGGCCAGTGAACAAGGTTCGTTCTATTCTTCATCGAATAGCGGAAATAATCACAATTAACTGATGGTTCTTATTGTGCAAAGGCGAAGAATTGTGGATGATTAGCAACAATGATCTTTCTATCTTTGATAGGCAGCAAAAGCGGCCTTTGTCTCGGATATGAAAGATAACTTTCTCTGACAATACTAAATACATAGAGGTGCTATAGATGAGTGAAGCTGAGGCTCGTCCATCGAATTTCATTCGCCAAATTATCGATAAAGATTTAGCGGATGGTACACACAGTAGCGTGCATACTCGTTTCCCGCCGGAGCCAAATGGCTACCTGCACATTGGTCACGCTAAATCTATTTGCTTGAACTTTGGTATTGCTCAGGACTACCAGGGACAATGTAATCTTCGTTTCGATGATACAAACCCTGAAAAAGAAGACGTTGAATACGTTGAGTCAATTAAGAATGATGTAAGCTGGTTAGGCTTCGAATGGTCTGGTGATATTTGTTACTCATCAAACTACTTCGATACGCTTTACGCTTATGCTGTGGAATTAATTAATAAAGGCTTAGCGTATGTTGACGAGCTAAGTCCTGAGCAGATCCGTGAATACCGTGGCACGTTAAAAGAGCCTGGTAAAGCGAGCCCATACCGTGATCGCAGCCCTGAAGAAAACCTAGCGTTGTTTGAAAAAATGCGTGACGGTGGCTTCGAAGAAGGCAAAGCATGTCTACGTGCTAAGATCGACATGAGCTCTTCATTCATGGTTATGCGCGATCCAGTTATCTACCGTGTTCGTTTTGCTCACCACCATCAGACTGCTGACAAGTGGTGCATTTACCCAATGTACGACTTCACTCACTGTATCTCTGATGCATTAGAGGGCATTACGCACTCTATCTGTACGCTTGAATTCCAAGATAACCGTCGTTTGTATGACTGGGTTCTAGACAACATCACGATTGATTGCCAACCTCGTCAGTACGAGTTTAGCCGTCTGAATCTTGAATACACGGTAATGTCGAAGCGTAAGCTGAACCAACTTGTGGTTGAAAACCTAGTTGAAGGTTGGGACGATCCACGTATGCCAACAATCTCTGGTTTGCGTCGTCGTGGCTTCACTTCAAGCTCGATTCGCGAATTCTGTAAACGTATTGGTGTGACTAAGCAAGAGAACATGATTGAGTTCGGCTCACTTGAATCTTGTATCCGTGATGATCTGAACGAAAATGCACCTCGTGCAATGGCTGTTCTTGACCCTATCAAGGTCGTGATTGAAAACTACGACGCTGATACAGTAGAAACACTGACAGTGGCGAACCACCCGAACAAGCCAGAAATGGGTACTCGTGAAGTTCCATTTACACGCGAAGTTTGGATTGAGCGTGACGACTTCCGTGAAGAAGCAAACAAGAAATACAAGCGTTTGGTTCTTGGCAAAGAAGTTCGTCTACGTGGTGCTTACGTGATCAAAGCTGAACGTATCGAAAAAGATGCAGAAGGCAACATTACGACTATCTTCTGTTCTTACGATAACGAAACACTCGGTAAGAACCCAGCAGATGGCCGTAAAGTGAAAGGCGTTATCCACTGGGTATCAGCTGATAAAGCGCTACCTGCTGAGATTCGTTTGTACGATCGTCTATTCACAGTGGCAAACCCAGCTGCTGCTGATGACTTTGCAGCGACGCTTAACCCTGAATCACTTGTTACGCTAAACGGTTTTGTTGAACCTAGCTTAGCGGAAGGTGTAGCAGAGCAAGCGTACCAGTTTGAACGTACAGGCTACTTCTGTGTGGATTCGAAAGACTCTAAAGCAGACGCACTAGTCTTCAACCGCACGGTTGGTCTACGTGACACTTGGGGTAAAACTGAGGCTTAATGGCTTTGTTTTTCTCAGCTCTGTTTTTCCAAGCTTAGTGTCTTAAAGCTTAGTTTCTCAAGATTCGCTTAATAAAAAACCGGCTTAGAGCCGGTTTTTTTGTGTCTGGGAAATAACCAAATTGTGGGCCAAGCTACTGTGATTCTTAATACGGTATCAGCCCAAATAAAAAACGCCGGCCTAAGCCAGCGTTCTGTGTTACTTCTTCGCTTTATGCGCGTCTGGGTTGCCTTTGCAATCCCCAGTGATGCTTTTACCATACAGATATAAACTGTGGTTAGTTAACTGTACGTTGTAGCGTTGAGCGATTTCTTTTTGTCTTTCTTCGATAAGATCATCAGAGAATTCGATAACTTCACCGCAGTCTAAACATACTAGGTGATCGTGGTGATGCTGTGTTGAAAGTTCAAATACAGACTTGCCGCCTTCGAAGTGGTGGCGAGTTACAATGCCAGCATCATCGAATTGGTTCAGTACGCGATAAACGGTCGCAAGACCTATCTCTTCACCTAAGTCGATCAGCTTTTTATATAAATCTTCAGCACTAATATGTTGGCAGTCTGGTTGTTGTAATACTTCTAAAATTTTGAGCCGTGGGAGGGTCACTTTAAGACCAGCATCTTTTAGCGCTTGATTATTGTCTGACATATACTTTCCTGTTGATGATCTGCAGCAATTAACAGAATTCAATATTAATACCATTATAGTTTAGTCAGGCATAACAATAAACCACGAACTTCAAAGGGTTACTTACTGACATCACAATCTGTTTTGTAAATTGGAAGTATCTCACTTATAGTGGAGGTACGACCAGTCAAGCTGGCGGTGTTTCTGATATGAACATGGAATGTTGTTATGAATAAGCAACTCGCAAAAATATATAAACCCAACATTGTAAAATTTGCTCTCAATATTTGGCCTCCTTTTTGGGGATCGGGAATTCGAATCGCTCACATTAGCCCTGACTTTAGGGTTGTTAAGACGATACTAAAGCTGCGCTGGTGGAATAAGAACGCCAATCGTACTCAATATGGCGGCAGTATCTTTTCTCTTACCGATCCAGTTTACTCTTTGATGTTAATGGGAATTTTAGGTGAGCGATATTATGTTTGGGATAAAGAGGCGAGTATTAACTTTATCAAGCCGGGTCAATCCGACTTGTATGCAGATTTTGAGATAAGCCAAGGGCAACTGGATGATATCTATCGTCAGACGCAGCTTGGTGAGAAGTGTTTCCCCGAATTTATTATCCACGTTAAAGATAAGCAGGGGAATGTAGTGTCAGAAATTCAGCGAACCCTGTATGTGAGAAAGAAGCCACAATTTAGAGATGATGACGAAGCATTAGAAGCTGAGTGTTGATTGGTGAACATTAAATAGCAAAAAACCTCCTATAAGGAGGTTTTTTCATATCTACATATCGGTCATTAATTGTAACAATTAACAATCGGTAGAGAATTAGTCTTCTAGCTCTGCTAGGCACATTTCTTCGTGGATTTGTTTAACCCAGTTAGATACACGCTCATCAGTTAGCTCAGGTTGACGGTCTTCATCGATACATAGACCAACGAATTGGCTGTCATCGCCTTCAACTAAGCCTTTCGATGCTTCGAATTCGTAGCTTTCAGTTGATGTGTGACCTAGGATAGTACCGCCTTTCGCTTCAACGATGTCACGGATAGTACCCATAGCATCACAGAAGTATTCTGCGTAATCTTCTTGGTCGCCACAACCAAAGATAGCAACAAGCTTAGTTGAAAAATCAATAGCTTCTAGCTCAGGGAAAAAGTCGTCCCAATCACATTGTGCTTCGCCGTAGTACCACGTAGGGATACCAAGCAGCAGTAGATCGAAGTTATCGATATCTTCTTTGCTGCTTTTTGCAATGTCTTGAACTTGAACGAGCTGCTTGCCCAATTGCTTTTGAATCATCTTAGCAACAGCTTCAGTGTTACCTGTATCGCTACCAAAGAAGAGACCTACACTTGCCATAGAATCATTACCTTTCATTTTGTCTGTTGTCGGTGTAATAAAGTTCGGAGGAAATCGTTAGATTCCAGTTCCTTCCCAGCTTAGTTGGATTATCCCTTTTGCGATAAAACCTTCGCAGCCAAGGAAAAGTACTAACCATACGATGCGACGACCAAATGCAGGAACATTTCCTTCCTTTAGAACGTCTTTAATTGCCATTCCGATTAGAAAGAAAATCGCGGCAAACAGAAGATCTAAACCAATAGATTCAATGATGTTCATGTAGTCGTAAAGCATGGGAACCTTATATACCAAATTTGCTTGGGCGCACTATATCACTGTTGTGAGATAAAGTTAATCTGCTGTGATTACACAGCTCTCATTTATATCGACTAATCAACCTATCTAAGCGATGAATTTTCTTATTGCACGGAGTACTTCAGCTGGCTTTTCCGCGTGTAACCAGTGTCCCGTGTTAGCGATAACATGAGCCTTTGCGTTGGAAAACTGCTGTTGAACGGCGGTTTGATGCTCAGCTGTGAGGTAATCAGAATCCCCACCTTTTATTAACAAGGTTTTGACCGAGGTTTTCTCGATCGGTTCCCAACCAATAATTTGTGGATAGTTGCTCAATAACGAAGCAACGTTGAAGCGCCATTCCATGATGCCTTGTTCCGTTTTGAACAAAGATTTGGTCAAGAACTGGCGAACCCCATCAATTTCGATATGTTTTGCGAGGATCTTAAGCGCGTCTGAGCGTGAGGTCGGTTTTTCTTCTATCACGGCTTGTAGGCCGGCGAATACGTTGTCGTGACGACTTTGGGTGTACGCGACTGGTGCCATATCCAAGACAATCAATTTATGCAGCGTAAGATGTTGTGTCAGCGCCATCGCTACCTTGCCACCCATGGAATGACCAATCACAGTGACATCATTTAACTCAAGATCATTCAGTAGTTGAGCCACATCTTGTGCCATTGCTTTATAGCTGTGAGTGTCACTATGGAAGGATTGGCCGTGGTTGCGTAGATCGATACTAAGTACCTGGTGATCGGCTTTTAGATCCCTAGCGAGCAAGCCAAGGTTGTCCAGATTACCGAATAATCCATGGATCAAAACAATGGTGTGACCCGCACCTTCTAATTTATAGTTGAGCTGTACTGACATTTTTATCTTATTCATGGTGGGTTTGACGTAGAGTATCCGCGCGGATCTCGCTATAATCCCCCTGAGTTTAAACATTGAGATTGTGAAAAGCGAATGAAAACAATTGAGGTTGATGAGGACCTATACCGTTTTATTGCGGGTCAGACAGAACGTATTGGCGAAAGCGCTTCAGATATTCTGCGCCGCTTATTACAGGTTGATAGCCAAGGCATGGTTCCGATCGAAGAGATCGTTGAGCCAAAAGGTATCGTTGTTAGCAAAGAGGTAGGCTTTACTCCAGAGAAGTTCGATGGTGTTAAAGAAATGCGCTCACTACTAATATCAGATGAGTTTGCATCACTGAAGAAAGCCATTGATCGTTTCATGCTTGTGTTATCGACACTGCATAAAATCGACCCTTTAAGCTTTTCAGAAGCAACTCAAGTAAAAGGCCGCAAGCGTGTTTACTTTGCAGACAACGAAGAGACCTTGCTAGCAAACGGCAACACAACTAAGCCTAAAGCCATTCCACAAAGTCCTTTTTGGGTTATAACTAATAATAACACTAGCCGTAAAAGACAAATGGTTGAACAGCTTATGAGCCGCATGAGTTTCCAAGCAGAATTGATAGAAAAAGTAACAGGTTCAATTTAACGAAATCTGATTTAAACCTCATAATATCCATGGATAAGAAGATATTATGAGGTTTTTTTGTTTTTAAATTTTATATATAAGGATGTCGAAAAATGGCTATGCACCCTCGTGCTGGGCAGAAAGCTCAGCAGGAAGATCTTCATAATATTCCGGCTTTAGTGGCTAACTATTTCTTACAGCAACCGGATGCTACTAACCCAGACCACAAAGTACTGTTCGGTACTTCAGGTCACCGTGGTACAGCAGACAAATCAACATTTAATGAAAACCACATCCTAGCGATCGCACAAGCGGTGGCTGAAGTTCGTGCTGAGCAAGGTACAACAGGGCCTCTTTTCTTAGGTAAAGATACTCACGCTCTCTCTGAGCCTGCGTTTTCTACTGTAATCGAAGTGCTTGTAGCCAACAGTGTTGAAGTTATTATTCAAGAAAAAAATGGCTTTACTCCAACACCTGGTATCTCGCACGCGATTCTTACGCACAACCTAGTGAATGATAAAAAAGCGGACGGCATTGTTATCACGCCGTCGCATAACCCACCACAAGACGGTGGTATTAAATACAACCCGACACACGGTGGCCCTGCTGAGGCTGAGCTAACTCAAGCGATTGAAGATCGTGCGAACGTCATCATTGCTGAGCAAATGCAAGGTGTAAAGCGTACTCCTATCGCACAGGCTAAACAGTCTGAGCTAGTGAAAGAAGTTGATTTAGTTGCTCCTTACGTTGCTGACTTGGTTAACGTGGTTGATATGGAAGCGATCCAGAAAGCAAACATCAAGATTGGTGTTGATCCTCTGGGTGGCAGCGGTATTGATTACTGGCGTCAAATTGGCAAAGCGTACAACCTAGATCTTACTCTGGTCAGTGAAGCGGTTGATCCTTCGTTCCAATTTATGTCTCTAGACAAAGATGGGGTGGTTCGTATGGATTGTTCTTCTCCGTACGCAATGGCAGGCTTACTGGCGCTTAAAGATGACTATCAACTAGCGTTTGGTAACGACCCTGATTACGATCGCCACGGCATTGTTACGCCAAAAGGCTTGATGAATCCAAACCACTTCCTAGCGGTTTGTATTGACTACCTATACCGTAACCGTGAAGGTTGGGGCAAAGACGTTGCAGTGGGTAAAACACTAGTATCAAGTGCACTAATCGACCGTGTTGTTGCTGACTTAGGCCGTGAACTTTGCGAAGTGCCAGTTGGTTTCAAATGGTTCGTTGACGGCTTATACAACGGTCAGTTTGGTTTCGGTGGTGAAGAGAGTGCTGGCGCATCATTCTTACGTAAAGACGGAACGCCTTGGTCAACAGATAAAGATGGCCTAATTCTTTGTTTGCTTGCGGCTGAGATCACAGCAGTAACGGGTAAGAACCCACAAGAATATTACGAAGAGCTTGCTGCTAAACACGGTGAGTCTAAGTATAACCGTATTCAAGCGGTAGCAAATGGTGCACAAAAAGACGTACTTAAGAAGCTGTCTCCAGAGATGGTTTCTGCTGAGACGCTGGCTGGTGACCCAATTACTGCACGCCTAACGCACGCTCCGGGTAATGGCGCTGCGATTGGTGGCCTAAAAGTGACGACTGAAAACGGTTGGTTTGCTGCTCGTCCATCAGGTACAGAAGACATCTACAAGATCTACTGTGAAAGCTTTAAAGGTGAAGAGCACCTGAAAGCAATCGAAGCAGAAGCTCAAGAGATTGTTAATCAAGTATTTGCAGCTGCTGGCCTATAATCGAATACCGATTAGTAGAGTCACAAGGTAAATAGTGAAAGGGTTGATGTGAAAGCATCAGCCCTTTTTTATATCAGCTCGTGGGTAAAGCGGCTAAGGCTAGGTGGTTGAATTACTGTACAACTGAGTAGGTTATACTATCCGTGTGGCCAACTTTGTGGCATCACAAACCAAAACTGCCCTGATTTAGTTTGCCCATGAACGAAGCGATCACCAAACTCGGTGATAGGTTCACAGGTGAAGTCATCAGCGCCAGCTGCCCATTGCTCTTTGGTGAGAGGGTAGAGCACGTCAGTAATTAAATGGGCTTGGTTTTGATAACACCAAAAACCGTTTACTTGGCTTGAATTAATGTCATAACCCAAACATTCAGTAGGTACTTTTTGATCTAAGAATGGATTTGTATATAGACGACCCTGCATGAGGAGATGTTTTGAGTCGACATCGATCTCTGGATATTGCTCCACAAACGCCGTTGAAGAGGACATGCCAAGTTGATGGGTGAGCATCCTGTCTAACTTCTTATCCAATTGGTCATGAGAGTTAGAACCAAACCATGTCTGTTCATGGAGCAGGTAAAACTTGATCGCGACTTCCCAGTGTTGCAGCTTTTGGTTGTTCTCTTTTTCAAGAATAAAGTCGATAGCACCGAGTGTTCTTCCCTCAACATTAATTTGAATCTCATCGTACTTGACCGAATAATCAGGTGAGGCTTCAATGACTTGTTCACATAGATGCTGGTAGAGGAAACCTAACCTTGGGTTTCCGTTATAAGTGTGTGATGAGTCGATGGTATGGGTGCTTAAGAATGCACCAAGATCGGAAATTGGTGGCTTAATTTTCAGTAACGGCGGTGAGTCGATGACCCATTGGTAAAAACGTTGCAGTGCTGTCATCGGTTCCTCATAAACTCATCGTGGGGCTTTCGACATTCTACCCGTAAATTGATATAACGACGTTATTATAAAGTTAAGCTGGAAAAAAAATGAATAACTTACAATTAGAAAAGCTACTTAACGAAAAACTTCAGCCACAGCAGATTAAAGATTACTGTCCTAATGGTCTTCAAGTGGAAGGTACTTCGCAAGTGAAGCGCATTGTTACTGGTGTGACAGCTTCTCAAGCATTAATTGATAAAGCGGTAGAACTGAACGCAGACGCTTTATTGGTCCATCACGGTTTCTTTTGGAAAGGTGAGTCAGAAGCCATTCGTGGTATGAAGGGTAAGCGCATTCGGACTCTGATTAAAAATGACATTAACCTTTTGGGTTACCACTTGCCTCTTGATATTCACCCTGAGTTAGGCAACAACGCCAAGCTTGCTGAGTTGCTTGATATCGAAGTTGAAGGCGGTTTAGAAGGGCACCCACAATCAGTTGCGATGTTTGGTAAGTTGAGTTCACCAATAACTGGTGCGGAGTTCGCAGAAAAGATTGGCCAAGCTTTGAACCGCAAGCCATTACATATCGCTCCAGAAAGCCAAGATAAAATGATTACGACTGTCGGTTGGTGCACTGGTGGTGGTCAAGACTACATTGAGTTAGCTGCGTCTAAAGGTATTGATGCATTTATCTCTGGTGAAATTTCAGAGCGCACAACGTACTCTGCACGTGAGCAAGACATTCATTACTTTGCCGCAGGCCACCATGCAACAGAACGCTATGGTGTGAAAGCGCTAGGTGAATGGCTAACGAAAGAACATGGCTTAGACGTAGAATTTATCGATATTGATAATCCAGTGTAACCACGTTTAGAGATTATGACTTTCTGGATATTTGTACCTTCATTGAAGTGATACGAAATACTGGAAGACAAAAAAGGGTTGATGTTAATACATCAACCCTTTTTGATTTCAATCGATTAGAAAAGTCGAAACTTTACTATTCGCGCTCGTGTAGAGCTTGGAAATCACGCTGTTCTTCACCAGTGTACAACTGACGAGGACGACCGATACGGTTCGTCGGATCGCTGTGCATTTCGTTCCAGTGTGCAATCCAACCGATAGTACGAGACATCGCGAAGATTACTGTGAACATAGATACTGGAATACCGATCGCTTTCAGAATGATACCTGAGTAGAAATCTACGTTCGGGTATAGCTTCTTAGAAACAAAGTACTCATCAGAAAGAGCGATGCGCTCAAGTTCCATTGCTACGTCTAGTAGTGGATCTTGAATGTTTAGCTCTTTAAGTACTTCGTGACACGCTTCACGCATTACCGTTGCTCGTGGATCGTAGTTCTTGTAAACACGGTGACCGAAGCCCATTAGGCGGAATGGGTCATCTTTGTCTTTTGCTTTTGCTACATATTCTTCAATGTTGTCTACGCTACCGATCTCTTCAAGCATCATTAGACAAGCTTCGTTAGCACCACCGTGAGCAGGACCCCACAAAGAAGCGATACCAGCAGCAATACAAGCAAATGGGTTTGCACCCGAAGAACCTGCTAAACGAACCGTTGACGTTGAAGCATTTTGTTCGTGATCAGCATGTAACGTAAAGATTTTGTCCATTGCGCGAGCCACAACAGGGTTTACTTCATATTCTTCACATGGGTTTGCATACATCATGTGTAGGAAGTTTTCTGCGTAGCCTAGGTCATTGCGCGGGTAGATAAACGGTTGACCGATAGAATATTTGTAACACATTGCAGCCAGTGTAGGCATTTTTGAAATTAGGCGGTATGCCGCAATTTCACGGTGTGTGTCGTTATTAACATCTAGTGAATCATGATAGAACGCAGCAAGCGCACCTACCACACCACACATAACAGCCATTGGGTGAGCATCACGGCGGAAACCGTGGAAGAAACTAGCAATTTGCTCATGAACCATGGTGTGACGTGTGACTGTCGTCTTGAACTCTTCGTATTGAGCTCGAGAAGGGGCTTCGCCGTATAAAAGAATGTAACAAACTTCTAAGTAATCAGCGTTATTGGCCAGTTGATCAATTGGATAACCACGGTGTAGAAGAATACCTTTTCCACCGTCAATATAAGTTATTTGCGATTCACAAGATGCAGTGGCAAGAAAACCAGGATCAAAAGTGAAAAAACCATTAGAACCCAGTGTACGAACGTCGATGACCGGAGTACCAAGTACACCTTCTGTAATCGGCAATTCGATCGGTGCTTGACCTTCAATATGAAGGGTAGCTTTCTTATCCGCCATAACAATCTCCTTTGTTATTATTAATCCGTCCAGGATGTTTATGTGCCATTTTTTTACTGGTCTTACGTGAGAAAGTCAATTTTTCTGCAGCTTTGTGTGCACTTGTTAGTGTTTTTTACATTAAATTCGTTAAAAATCTGTTCTGTGTAGCATTATTTGTTGCATCAATTGTATTAGAATGTTGCCAGCCGTATAGTGGCGCTGAAAAGTTTGGTTAAAACCTTATAAATGCAAGGCTAAGAAGAAATGTGAGGTGTCTTCAGAAACCTAGCTGTTAACAATTATTTTACAATTATCTAAGGCTCAACTTACGTTATTTGTTAAGTTAATGTTAAATTTTGAAGGTTTGCAATCAAATTTTGTCCATAACAATACATAAGGTTATTTAATGACCATCATGCTCAATGGAGCTGAGTGAGCGAGCCCGTGAAAGAAAGAAAGACAAGACCTGTTAATTTAGATTTACAGACCATCCACTTTCCTATCACAGCAATAGCTTCCATCCTACACCGTGTGTCTGGGGTGATTACTTTTGTTGCGATCGGAATTCTGCTTTGGTTACTATCCATTTCCCTCTCTTCCCCTGTAGGCTTTATGGAAGCTAGCGACATTGTCGACGGTTTCTTCGTGAAGTTTATTCTGTGGGGCATTTTAACCGCTTTGGCTTACCACATTGCTGGTGGTATTCGTCACCTTCTTATGGACCTTGGTCACTTTGAAGAGCTGGAATCTGGCGCTAAGAGCGCGAAGGTTGCATTCGCAGCAACAGCGGTATTGTCTCTACTAGCGGGGATCTTAGTATGGTAAACAACGTTTCTACTTTTGGTCGTAATGGTGTGCATGATTATCTATTGATTCGTGCAACAGCCATCATTATGACGCTTTACACTATCTACCTAGTGAGCTTCTGTGCTTTCTCAGGTGATATTTCTTACGCATCTTGGACGCAATTCTTTGGTGGTACTTTCACTAAAGTCTTCACCATGTTGGCGCTTACTTCAATTTTGGTTCACGCGTGGATCGGCTTGTGGCAAGTACTAACTGACTACATCAAATGTGCAAAATTGCGCGTTGGTCTTCAAGTCGGTGTTGTTGCGGTTCTTCTAGGATATTTCTTCTCTGGTCTGTTTATTTTGTGGGGTGCGTAAGTGACTATTCCTGTTCGTGAGTTTGATGCTGTAGTAATTGGCGCTGGTGGTGCTGGTATGCGCGCCGCGCTACAAATTTCTGAGCAAGGCCTATCTTGTGCGTTGCTTTCTAAAGTTTTCCCAACTCGTTCTCATACTGTATCTGCGCAAGGTGGTATAACCGTTGCTCTTGGTAATGCGCATGAAGATCACTGGGAACAACACATGTACGATACGGTAAAAGGTTCCGATTACATCGGCGACCAAGATGCTATCGAATACATGTGTAAAAATGGCCCTGAGTCGGTTATCGAATTAGAAAAAATGGGTCTTCCATTTTCTCGTTTTGATAACGGCAGTATTTACCAACGTCCGTTTGGTGGCCAGTCTAAGAATTTTGGTGGTGAGCAAGCGGCTCGTACCGCAGCTGCAGCCGACCGTACTGGTCACGCACTGCTACACACGCTTTACCAACAAAACATTAAACACAAAACGACGGTTTTCTCTGAGTGGTATGCACTGGATCTTGTTAAAAACGAAGATGGTGCAATCTTAGGTACTACCGCGCTTTGTATGGAAACGGGCGAGGTTTGCTACTTCAAAGCGAAGGCAACAATCCTTGCTACTGGTGGTGCTGGTCGTATCTATGCATCAACAACGAATGCACACATTAACACTGGTGACGGTGTTGGTATGGCAATTCGTGCTGGCGTTCCAATGCAAGACATTGAAATGTGGCAGTTCCACCCAACGGGTATCGCTGGCGCAGGTGTTTTGGTAACAGAAGGTTGTCGTGGTGAAGGTGGTTACCTTCTCAATAAAGACGGCGAGCGCTTCATGGAACGTTATGCTCCGAATGCTAAAGATTTAGCAGGTCGTGATGTGGTCGCTCGTTCGATGATGGTTGAGATTCGTGAAGGTCGTGGTTGCGATGGCCCATGGGGTCCTCACATTAAGCTGAAACTTGATCACCTAGGTAAAGAGACGCTTGAGTCTCGTCTACCGGGTGTATGTGAGCTTTCTCGTACGTTTGCTCACGTTGATCCAGTTAAAGAACCAATTCCTGTAATCCCAACGTGTCACTACATGATGGGCGGTGTTCCTACACAGGTTTCTGGTCAAGCAATCAAACAAACTGAAGACGGTATAGACGTTGAAATTCAAGGTCTATTCGCTTGTGGCGAAATCGCTTCAGTATCTGTACATGGTGCAAACCGTCTAGGTGGCAACTCGCTACTTGATTTGGTTGTGTTCGGTCGTGCGACAGGTCTTCACCTTGGTGAGACGCTGAATAAGCAAGCTGAAGCAAAACCTGCAACTGAAGCCGACATTGAACGTTCACTAGAGCGCTACAATCGTTGGGAAAACAGTACAGACGGTGAAGACCCTGCGGTAATTCGTAAAGATCTTCAGCAATGTATGCAGAACAACTTCTCTGTATTCCGTGAAGGTAAAGCGATGGCTGATGGCTTAGAAGAGCTTAAAGTGATTCGTGAGCGTCTTAAGAATGCACACCTTTCAGACAAGTCGACAGAGTTCAACACGCAACGTATTGAGTGTTTAGAACTTGAAAACTTGATGGAAACGGCATTCGCAACTGCGGTTGCAGCAAACTTCCGTACAGAGAGTCGTGGAGCGCATGCTCGTTTTGACTTCCCAGACCGTGATGATGAGCAATGGCTATGCCACTCACTTTACAACCCAGAATCAGAAAGTATGACTAAGCGTGGCGTGAACATGGAACCTATCCATCGTGAAGCATTCCCGCCGAAAGCACGTACGTACTAAGGAGATATGACCATGAAACTGAATTTCTCTTTATACCGTTACAACCCAGATGTGGACCAGAAGCCTTACATGAAAGAGTACACCCTAGAGGTGGAAGAAGGCTCTGACATGATGCTTTTGGATGCGCTTATTCTTTTGAAAGAGCAAGATCCAACGATTTCATTCCGTCGTTCATGCCGTGAAGGTGTATGTGGTTCTGATGGCTTGAACATGAATGGTAAAAACGGATTGGCGTGTATTACGCCTCTGTCTGCTCTTACTGGCCAAGATAAAATCGTAATTCGCCCACTTCCAGGTTTGCCTGTCGTGCGTGATTTAATCGTAGACATGACTCAGTTCTACGATAACTACGAAAAAGTTAAGCCGTTCTTAGTGTCTGATGGCAATGTGCCACCGGCTCGTGAAAACCTACAAAGCCCTGATGAGCGTGCTCATTTAGATGGTTTGTATGAATGTATCATGTGTGCATGTTGTACGACTTCGTGCCCATCATTCTGGTGGAATCCAGATAAGTTCATCGGACCAGCTGGCCTGCTTGCAGCATACCGTTGGCTAATAGATAGCCGAGATACGGCGACAGACGAACGTCTGTCCGATCTTGATGATGCATTTAGCGTTTTTCGTTGCCATGGCATCATGAATTGTGTAAGTGTTTGTCCTAAGGGATTAAATCCGACGAAAGCGATTGGTCACATCAAGACCATGCTTGTGAATCGTTCGGTTTAAGTTATATAAAAATTGCCGCCCTAGAAGTTTTGGGGCGGCCTTTTAATAGCTCGGCATAGACCGCAGCAAACGTGAAAACTACTGGTTAAGGGAAAATATGCACAACGGCGTGATGAAGGCATGGCTCGAGTCTTCACACTTGGCTGGCGCCAATGCAACGTACGTAGAAGAACTCTATGAACTGTATCTAAGTGACCCCGATTCGGTAAGTGACGAATGGAGAAGTGTTTTTGAAGAATTGCCTGTGCAAGCTTCAGAAGCAGTGGAACAACCACACTCTCGTGTTCGTGAATACTTCCGTCGACTCGCTCAAGAAACAAAGCATTACAGTGTCCAAGTTAGTGATCCAGATGTCGATGCGAAACAAGTAAAGGTTCTGCAACTTATTAATGCCTATCGATTCCGAGGGCATCAATCAGCAAATCTAGACCCCCTAGGTTTATGGGAAAGAGATACAGTCGCTGAACTGGATCCTTCTTTTCACACTCTTACCGAAGATGACCTCAATGAGACGTTTAACGTCGGCTCTTACGCCATTGGCCAAGAGACGATGGTGCTTCGAGATTTGTACAAATCTTTAAAGCAAACTTATTGTGGTTCGATTGGTGCTGAATACATGCACATGACTAACACAGAGCAAAAGCGTTGGATCCAACAACGTTTAGAGTCTGTTTCTGGTCAACCCTCTTTCGATAAAGAAGAAAAGCAAGCTTTCCTAGAAGAGCTAACTGCTGCTGAAGGTCTTGAGCGCTATCTTGGTGCTAAATTCCCAGGCGCAAAACGCTTCTCGTTGGAAGGTGGTGATGCGTTGATCCCAATGACGAAGGAAATTATTCGTCATGCAGGTGGACAAGGCATGCGTGAAGTTGTTGTTGGTATGGCTCACCGTGGTCGTCTAAACATGCTGGTCAATGTGCTTGGTAAAAAGCCACAAGACCTGTTTGACGAGTTTGCGGGCAAGCACAGCGATGACTCGTGGGGCACTGGTGATGTGAAATACCACCAAGGTTTCTCTGCGGATTTCGCAACACCAGGCGGCAACGTTCACTTAGCACTTGCATTTAACCCATCTCACTTAGAAATCGTAAACCCGGTAGTTATCGGTTCGGTACGTGCTCGCCAAGATCGTCTAGACGATAAAGATGGCAGCCGCGTACTTCCAATTACTATCCATGGTGATTCAGCTATCGCTGGCCAGGGTGTAGTACAAGAGACGTTCAACATGTCTCAAGCTCGTGGTTTCTGTGTAGGTGGTACGGTTCGTATCGTTGTAAATAACCAAGTTGGTTTTACAACGTCTAACCCTCGCGATACACGTTCTACGATGTACTGTACCGATATCGCGAAGATGGTTCAGGCTCCGATTTTCCACGTTAACTCTGATGATCCAGAAGCTGTCGCTTTCGTAGCGCGTCTTGCATTAGATTACCGTAATACGTTTAAGCGTGATGTTGTTATTGATTTGGTTTGTTACCGTCGCCACGGTCACAATGAAGCCGATGAGCCGAATGCAACGCAGCCTTTGATGTACCAAAAAATCAAGAAGCATCCAACGCCACGTAAGCTTTATGCTGACGTGCTAATGGAACGCGGTGAGTTTGGTATTGATACGGCAACACAACTCGTTAACGAATATCGTGATGCACTTGATCACGGTGAAGTTGTGGTTAAAGAGTGGCGCCCAATGGCACTTCACTCAGTGGACTGGTCACCTTACCTAGGTCATGACTGGAACATCGAATGGGACAACAAGATTGACATCGAGCGCCTGAAAGAGCTTGGTAGCAAACTTTGCCAATACCCAGACAGCCACAAGCTGCAAAGCCGAGTAAACAAACTGTACAACGATCGTACTGCCATGGTGAATGGTGAGAAACAAGTCGATTGGGGTATGGCCGAGACTCTGGCTTACGCAACACTTGTTGATGACGGTAAGCGTATTCGTATCTCAGGCCAAGATTCAGGTCGTGGTACGTTCTTCCACCGTCACTCAGTACTGCACAATCAATCAGATGCAAGCACGTATGTTCCTCTTGCGAACATTCATGATAAACAAGGGCCATTCCAAGTATTTGACTCTGTGTTATCTGAAGAAGCGGTACTCGCATTTGAGTATGGTTATGCAACGGCAGAACCAAGCGGTCTAACCCTTTGGGAAGCACAATTTGGTGACTTCGCAAACGGTGCACAAGTTGTAATCGACCAATTCATTTCGTCAGGTGAGCAAAAGTGGGCACGTTTATGTGGTCTAACTATGCTGCTTCCTCACGGCTATGAAGGCCAAGGCCCAGAGCACTCATCTGCACGTCTTGAACGTTACCTTCAATTATGTGCTGAACAAAACATGCAGGTTGTTGTTCCTTCAACACCGGCACAGGTTTATCACATGATTCGCCGTCAGGTTGTTCGACCAATGCGTCGTCCACTGATCGTAATGTCACCTAAGTCATTGCTTCGTCACCCTCTATGTACGTCTTCTATGGAAGATTTAGCAGAAGGTACGTTCCAACCAGCTATCGCAGAAATTGATGATCTGGCTCCTGAGAACGTAAAACGCGTCGTGTTCTGTTCAGGTAAGGTTTACTTTGACCTGCTTGATCAAAGACGTAAGAACGAGCAAGACGATGTCGCTATTGTACGTATTGAGCAACTTTACCCGTTCCCTTACGAGGACGTGAGAGCTGCAATCGCACAGTACACAAATGTAGTCGATTACGTTTGGTGTCAAGAAGAGCCACAAAACCAAGGTGCTTGGTACAGTAGCCAACATAATTTCCGAGCTGCTATTCCAGTGGGTGCTGATATTCAATATGCAGGTCGTCCTGCATCAGCATCACCAGCTGTTGGCTATATGTCGGTACACTTGAAACAACAAAAAGCGTTAGTTGACGACGCTTTGACCCTACTTAAGAACTAGAAGTAAAAGGAAAATACGCACATGACAATTGAAATTCTGGTTCCAGATTTACCTGAATCTGTGGCTGATGCAACAGTGGCGACTTGGCACAAAAAACCAGGCGAAGCCGTTGCACGTGATGAAGTCATTGTAGACATCGAAACAGATAAAGTAGTTCTAGAAGTACCTGCTCCTGAAGCGGGTGTTCTGGAAGCTATCCTAGAAGAAGAGGGTGCTACGGTACTTTCTAAGCAGCTTCTTGCAAAGATCAAACCTGGTGCTGTCGCTGGTGAACCAACGAAAGATACCACTGAAGATACAGAAGCTTCTCCTGATAAGCGCCACAAAGCGGCACTGACAGAAGAAAGCAACGACGCACTAAGCCCAGCTGTTCGTCGTCTTCTTGCAGAACACAACCTACAACCAGCTGACGTCAAAGGCACTGGTGTTGGTGGTCGTATTACTCGTGAAGACATCGACGCGCACCTAGCAGCAGCGAAAGCGGCTCCGGTAGCAGCATCTGCGCCAGCAGTTGAAGCGCCAGCAGCGGCTCGTAGCCAAAAGCGCGTGCCTATGACTCGCCTACGTAAGACCGTTGCAAACCGTCTTCTAGAAGCGAAGAACAGCACAGCAATGCTGACTACTTTCAACGAAGTGAACATGAAACCAATCATGGACCTTCGTAAGCAGTACAAAGACCAATTCGAGAAGCGTCACGATACGCGTCTTGGTTTCATGTCTTTCTATGTGAAAGCAGTAACAGAAGCGCTGAAGCGTTTCCCAGAAGTTAACGCTTCGATTGATGGTACAGATATCATTTACCACAACTACTTCGATATCAGCATGGCGGTATCTACGCCACGCGGTCTAGTGACTCCAGTACTGAAAGACTGTGACACACTAGGTTTTGCTGACATCGAAAAAGGCATCAAAGAGCTAGCAATCAAAGGCCGTGATGGCAAGCTAACTGTTGATGAACTGATGGGCGGTAACTTCACTATCACAAACGGTGGTGTATTTGGTTCTCTAATGTCTACGCCAATCATCAACCCGCCTCAAGCGGCAATTTTGGGTATGCATAAAATCCAAGATCGTCCAATGGCTGTTGATGGCAAGGTAGAAATTCTACCAATGATGTACCTAGCGCTTTCTTACGATCACCGTCTAATCGATGGCCGTGAATCAGTTGGCTTCCTAGTGACTATCAAAGAGCTTCTAGAAGATCCTGCACGTCTGTTATTAGACGTTTAGTATCGCTAAAACGTCTAGTTAACCTCGTTAGCTAGACGTAAAAAGTTTCAAAGGCTAGGCTGCTCAACGTCTGGCCTTCACTTGAACTGTAAAGCCATTAGAAAATGGACAGCAGTTGATTTGAGAAGACCCTACAGACGTACCACAGGAAACTGTGTCGTTATGGAAATAATAATCCCTTAAGGGAAAATAAACGGAATATCAAAATGAATTTGCATGAATACCAAGCCAAACAGCTGTTTGCAGAATTCGGTTTGCCTGTACCAGAAGGTTTCGCATGTGATACAGCACAAGAAGCTTTCGAAGCTGCAGGTCGTATCAGTACAGCCAAGAAAGTCGTTAAGTGTCAAGTACACGCTGGTGGTCGCGGTAAAGCGGGCGGCGTAGAGCTACATGACACTAAAGAAGGCGTTAAAGAGTTTGCACAAAAGTGGCTAGGTAAAAACCTAGTGACTTACCAAACAGACGCTAATGGTCAGCCTGTAACAAAGATCCTAGTTGAAGAAGCATCGAACATTGCTAACGAGCTTTACCTAGGTGCTGTTGTTGACCGTGCAACTCGTAAAATTGTATTCATGGCGTCAACTGAAGGCGGCGTGGACATTGAGAAAATCGCTGAAGAAACTCCAGAGTTGATTCACCAATCTGCGATCGATCCTCTAGTTGGCCCTCAAGCTTACCAAGGCCGTGAATTGGCATTCAAACTTGGCCTAGCTGGCGATCAAATTAAACAGTTCGTTAAGATTTTCATGGGTCTTGGTGAAATGTTCGCTCAGTACGACTTAGCTCTACTAGAAATTAACCCGCTTGTTATTACAAATGAAGGTAACCTTCTTTGTCTAGACGGCAAGATCAACATTGACTCAAACGCAATGTACCGTCAGCCAAAGCTTCGTGAAATGCACGATCCTTCACAAGAAGACGAGCGCGAAGCGCACGCAGCTCAGTGGGAACTGAACTACGTAGCACTTGATGGCAACGTTGGCTGTATGGTTAACGGTGCAGGCCTTGCTATGGGTACGATGGATATCGTAAACCTACACGGCGGCAAGCCAGCAAACTTCCTTGATGTAGGCGGCGGCGCAACAAAAGAGCGTGTAGCTGAAGCATTCAAGATCATCCTTTCTGATGACAATGTTAAAGCAGTACTCGTAAACATCTTCGGTGGCATCGTTCGTTGTGACATGATCGCTGAAGGTATTATTGGTGCAGTTAAAGAAGTTGGCGTAACAGTTCCTGTCGTTGTTCGTCTAGAAGGTACAAACGCAGACCTAGGTCGCGAAGTACTTGCTAATTCTGATGTTGATATCATTGCTGCTGTATCTCTAACAGATGCTGCTCAGAAAGTTGTTGCTGCTGCGGAGGCTAAATAATGTCTGTATTAATTAACAAAGACACTAAAGTAATCTGTCAGGGTTTCACTGGCGGTCAAGGTACATTCCACTCAGACCAAGCTATCGCATACGGTACGCAAATGGTTGGTGGTGTTTCACCTGGTAAAGGTGGTCAAACTCACCTAGGCCTTCCAGTATTCAACACAGTACGTGAAGCAGTAGAAGTAACTGGCGCAACAGCAACAGTTATCTACGTACCAGCTCCTTTCTGTAAAGATGCAATCCTAGAAGCGATTGATGCAGGTATCGAACTGATCGTAACGATCACTGAAGGTATCCCTACAACAGATATGATCGACGTTAAAGTGAAGCTAGAAGAAACTGGCGTTCGCATGATCGGTCCTAACTGTCCAGGTCTTATCACTCCAGACGAGTGTAAGATTGGTATCATGCCTGGTCATATCCATAAGAAGGGTAAAGTAGGTATCGTATCTCGTTCAGGTACTCTGACGTACGAAGCAGTTAAGCAAACAACAGATGAAGGCTTTGGTCAGTCTACATGTGTTGGTATCGGTGGTGACCCTATTCCAGGTTCAAACTTCATTGATATCCTAAAACTTTTCCAAGAAGACCCAGAGACTGAAGCAATCGTAATGATTGGTGAGATCGGTGGTACTGCGGAAGAAGAAGCTGCTGAGTTCATCAAAGCAAACGTAACTAAGCCAGTTGTATCTTACATCGCTGGTGTTACTGCTCCTCCGGGTAAACGTATGGGCCACGCTGGCGCAATCATCTCAGGCGGTAAAGGTACTGCTGAAGATAAATTCGCAGCGCTAGAAGCAGCAGGCGTTAAGACTGTTAAGTCTCTTGCTGACATCGGTAAAGGCCTACGTGAAATCACGGGTTGGTAATCAGCTGGCTTTTATCTAACGAGATAGAAGCTAACTGAACGATATAAGAAAGGCTTGGTCATTGACCAAGCCTTTTTCTTTTTTGACCGATTTTTTTGTAAACGATTCTTTTATAAACGACTGCCGCACCAACTGTTGTGTTGTTAAAAGCCAGAATGAATCTCGACTTTTCACTTTAGGCGCGGGTTCTGTACATTTGAGACAGCATAAACATTGCCGCAGCACTAATAACAACAGACGGGCCGGCTGGCGTGTCATAGAACCAAGACAAGCTCAACCCTCCGAACACAGCGATAGAACCAATTACAGAGGCGAGGAATGCCATTTGTTCGGGTGTATTGGCGAATTTTCTTGCCGTTGCTGCTGGAATGATAAGTAGTGAGGTCATGATTAACGCACCCACAAACTTCATACCGACCGCAATCACGATACCAACCAGCAACATCAGGATTAGGCGCATTAAGTCAATGTTGATGCCATCTACTGCTGCAAGATCTTCATTTACTGTCGTTGAAAGCAGTGGTCGCCAAAATATCGCAAGCACTAAACCAATCACTGCAGCACCCGCGTAGATGAACACCAAATCTGTTGGAGAGACCGCAAGCAAGTCACCAAATAGGTAACTCATTAGATCGACACGCACATTGTCTAAGAAGCTGACAGCAACAAGGCCTAAAGAGAGTGCACTGTGCGCCAATATACCCAGTAAGGTATCGGTCGCGACTAGCTTTTGTTTTTGTAAAGTCACTAGCAACACGGCCAGCATCAAACAACAAATCAGCAGCGCGAAATACAAGTTAATGTTGAACAGAAAGCCAAGTGCTAAGCCCATCAAAGAAGCGTGAGCAAGCGTGTCACCAAAGTAAGCCATCTTACGCCATACCACGAACGACCCTAATGGGCCTGCAATTAGCGCAATACCCAAACCCGCCAAAATAGAGGGAAGAAGAAACTCAAGCATTAGTGGTGTCCGTGTTTATGGTTTGAACATTCATGCACGTCGCCTTCGACAGGCTGGCCTGCAAGATCATGATGGTGATGTTCGTGTTGGTGATGATAAAACGCTAGTGTTTCTTGGGTCGCGGTGCCAAAGAGCGCAATATACGAAGGGTGGTGTTTGATGTCTGCAGGTGCGCCTGAACAGCAGATGTGATGGTGCAAACAGATAACATCGTCTGTTTTGGCCATCACTAAATGCAGGTCATGTGAAACCATAAATACGGCACAACCAAAGCGGTGACGAATGGTGTCAATCAGGTCATACAGGTCTATTTGCCCTTGTACATCAACGCCTTGAGCAGGTTCATCAAGAACCAGTAGGTCTGGTCTTCTTAGCAATGAACGAGCAATCAGCACACGTTGGTTTTCACCGCCGGATAGCTGGTGCATGTTACTCTTCTGCAGATGTTCAGCACCAACGAGCTTCAATGCTTCAAGGATCTCTTGCTGACTGAACTTGCCAGTGAGCTTTAGAAAACGCTCTACGTTGAGCGGTAGGGAATCATTGAGCTTTAATTTTTGTGGTACATAGCCAATTTTCAGTTTTTTAGCTTTTGTTATTGTGCCTGAAAATTTAGTTTGTAAACCCAGTACTACTTTGACTAATGTCGACTTTCCTGCACCGTTTGGCCCAATGAGGGTGGTGATTCTGCCGCGCTCTATATTTAGAGAGATGTTGTCTAGAACTTTTCGACCGTCAAATTCGACGCTCACAGAATCTAGTTGGATTAAGTTATCCATGAATAGAACTCATTTGCAATTCGCTAATGTTATAATGTAACATTTACCTCAAGCCTAAGCTACTTTTCTATTATCGAGGGATTATGTCACGTTCATCTTTTATACTTGCTACTTTGCTTTTAGCGCCAAGTGTCGCAAGTGCCAATACTATTCTAACAAGCTTTAAACCGATTCAAATGATTGTGACAGAATTAACGCAAGGCGTTAGTGAGCCGGATGTGTTGATGAACAGCAATGCTTCGCCGCATGATTATGCGCTTAAGCCATCGGATGTCAAAAAAGTTCACAGTGCCGATATGGTTATCTGGTTCGGCCCTGACCTAGAAGCCTTTTTGACTAAGGTGATTGGTTCAAAAGAAAATGTTATCAAGATCAGTGAGATTCCTGGAATCAACTTGAGAGAGTTTGGGCATGAAGATCACGATGCTCATGAAGGACATCACCATGGTAGCCATGACCCGCATTTTTGGTTGGGCATCGACCAAGTTGAAGTCGCGGCAAAATATATCTCAGCTAAGTTGATTGAATCTGACCCTGATAACGCAATGGCGTATCAAGAGAACCTAGACTCATTCTTGATTGCTTTGAAAGAGAAGAAGCAGTCAATTAATGAACAACTTGCGCCAGTGAAAGACAAAGGTTACTACGTATTCCATGATGCGTACGGCTACTTCGAACAGGAGTTTGAGTTAAATAACTTAGGTCACTTTACCGTGAGCCCAGAGCGCAAACCGGGTGCAAAAAGCTTGATAGCTATCAAGAAAACCTTGGTGCGTGAAAATGTTCAATGTGTATTTGCAGAGCCTCAATTTACACCGGCTGTGATCGAATCGGTGACTCGCGGAAGCAATGCTAAGCAAGGGCAACTTGATCCTGTTGGTTCACAGGTTGAAGTGAAGAGTGGAAGTTATTTCGATTTTCTTCAGCAACTTACAGACAGCTACACCAGCTGCTTGAGTGCTAAGTAATCAATAACCAATATTCCTAACGACACTTTGCTCTCGTTAATTTATGAATCATGCCGCTTTTTGCGGCATTTTCGTGACCGCTAAGATAAAACCTCTCAACAAATAGCAAACCTCCTTTCTCCTTTGTTAATTTCCGCTAAAATAGAAAGATAATAATAAGCACAAAAAAACTGGATTTTTGGTTCAGCAGCGATAAGACGTTGTGGACACCATAATTTCATGTGTTATTGCTGTTCAGGATGAAAAGTTGCATCGAATTATCTTCAGAATGTTCATGTTAATGAGCATTTCATTTAGCGTTCTCGCGGTAAATACATCACCCTCCGTTTTCTATCCTTTGCCCGTTCAAGCGCAAGGGAACTTTCTTGCGGCTAAAAACTTGTACTTAGGTGCCGGTGGCGGGCTATGGGTTCATGATGTCCATGGAAAAGTACTCTTTTATGATGGCCGAACCCTATTCCCGCGAAAGGGCAGCCTTCTGCAATTTTCTTCAGAAAGAGTCGCGTTTCTTAACGATGAGTTTTGGACATTTTTTGATAATGAGGTTTACCGACATAACCCTGGTATTGGCAATGAGCTTGCGTTTAGTTTAAGCCCCGGCGCTGAGATCGCGAATATCGGCTCATCAGGTGATTATATTTGGGTCACAGATGGCAGTAATTTTTATACTTACAACACTCAATCTTTAGAATTTACCACCTACTCACTACTCAAACTGTATCGATACAACAATAGCAGTGATATTGCGATTAACGATGCGGAGTGGGTGTTGTCAAAGTGGGTACTCGCGACCAGTTCAGGAGCTTACCTTTCCGAGGCGCAAGAGTTTACTCACATCACTGCATCAGATAAGCACCATATTGAGACGGTTTATTTTTCTAATGCTAGACGAGAGTTAGTGATCGGTACTTTAAATGGTGCTGTGATTGTTGATCTCGCGAATCCAGATAAAGAGAACAAAATAAAAGGGTCGCACGTTCTCTCGCTTGCTGAAACTTCAGACCAATATTGGATTGGCACAGAGCATGGACTCATTAGTTACAACTTCATTACGGGTCAAATTACACGATTCGAACAAGCCGCTAATCAAGATTTCTCGTTACCGGGAGAGAAAATATATTCGTTAATCAACGACCATGCTGGTGGGATGTGGGTTGCGACAAATAACGGCATCCGATATTTCTCACTGTTCAGTAAGACATTCTCAAGAACGCCATTAACGGGTATGGGAATGCACTCAAGTAGTGTCGTGATAAACAAAGTACAGCCGGTTAGTGAACAATTATCTTGGGTTGCTTCCTCAATGGGCCTCTATTTGGTCGATGCTCAAAGCAAAGCTAGTCCAATTCGTGTTTACTCCAACTCGGTACAGGACTTTGAGGTCTTTGGTTCTTCTATTTGGTTGGCTACAGAAGAAGGCATTATTAGTTTTAATACCGATACGTTAGAGCCTGAAGTGATCGGTTTACCAAGGTCTATCAAAGGGGTACACGTTGAGAACTTTGCGCTTCAAGCTGATAACGTACTTTGGATAACATCGGGGCAAGACCTTTATTCGTTATCTATCGAAACCATGAAGCTGACGGGGTACGGTACTGACTGGTTAGTTGATAAGTTTTTGCCAGCAAAAATCACTGCTCTCAATATAGGGTTACAAGGTCGTATTTATATAGGCACTGACCACGGCTTCTACTCTTTTATTGATAAACGGATTAGTTTTAGTCGCTCAAGTGAACGATTTGGCAAAGTGGTCGATATTGAAAAAGCGAAGGATGGGGCTCAATGGTTTGCGAGTAGTTATGGCGTGTATCGAATCCCTTATGACAGCTCTATTATTCAAGAGGTCACGCTTGTTGAAGACAATATTAGCCCAAATTGCTTAATAAGCGATGACAATGGTGTGTGGTTAGGTTCTTCGAAAGGTATCAGCTATTACGGACTGGATGGGCAACTGCATAAACATATCGGTTCACCATTTGGCTTGATCACCAATGAACTGGCGGCAGGGGCATGTGCCTTGTTTGACAGCGAAGGCAGCCAATCTACGAGGCTTATTTTTGGATCAAAGTATGGCGTAGTCAGTGCGTTATCTGATGAGTTATTGGTATCAACAACACCTCATAGTCGAGCATTGCTGAGTAAGATCAGTGTTGATCAGCAAACCGTATCACTTGGTGGTAAGACTGCTGATTTGGATGAAATCCCTTATGGTTCATCCATGAGTTTTAAGTTGGGCATCCTACCTGCGACGTTTGCCCCTGCGATGGAGTATCGCCTGAGCGACGATGAACCTTGGAGTGAATTTGAAGGAGGCTTGTTAACGCTCGACCATCTTCTTCCGGGGGACTATACACTGGAAGTTAAACCCGTTAAGGACTCGCATTATCGCTTTGTGTCAACGAATCAAAGCTTCTCAATCGCTGAGCCTTGGTATCTGAGCAATTGGGCTGCCGCAAGCTCTCTGGCACTGCTGATTGGTGTTGTGACTATCTTGGTTTTTTGGCGTTCGCGTTATGTCACTTTTGCCAATAGACACCTAAAAGCGCAAGTTGCATTAAAAACCGATCAACTGAGGCACCAAAGTCGCATTCTGTTGACGACCAATCAACAGCTTAAAAAGCAGCTATCAGTTAAGAGTGCGCTTGTATCGCACACAGCAAATGAACTTTCATCTGAAGTTAATCATATTGCTGCGATGCTCCCGAATTGGAATGATGAGAAAGGCAAGTCACCAATCTTAACGCTGAAAAATGGCTTGGCTCAATTGAGTAATACACCTCAAGGAGAAGGGAAGGTCAGTTACGATATAATTTTGATCTTAGAAGCGGTACTCAAAGCTTGGCAAGATGATTTAGCCAAAGCGGGTATTGAACTGGATATTAGAGTTGATACCAAACAACGATACGTATCCTTGCTGTATTTTAATCTCGATATTATTTTCAACAACTTGGTTGCGAGCATCATCAAGAGAAACTTTAAGTCACAAAGCATGGTGGTTCTGGTTGAAGAAGTGAAGGAGCATCTTGTCGTTACGATTCGAGATCATGGGATGCCTTTCCCTAAATTGGCATCAAGCATGGGTGACAACACCGGAAAATCGACTGATCTAAATATCGAAAAATTACCTCTATTGATGAATCAGAGTGGTGGTGAGCTGAACGCGTTTGTTTCTGACTATCAAAATAAGGTTCAGCTTTCGTGGCCGATTGAATATCAAGTGCTGGATAATCTGGAAGCCAGCACCATTGAGCAGATTGAAACCATTAAGCTTGCCGCTTCAACGCCAGAGCAACAAAGGTTGAGTGCTGAACAAGAGTGGAAAAACAGAGTGTCGCAGCTTGTGAGCGAAAACTACGCCGATGCAGAGTTCAGTACTGCAACTGCTGCTAAGTACTTGTTCATGTCTGAGAGAAGCTTACAGAGACGCTTTAAATCGGCTTATAACAAGACCTTTAAAGAGCATTTGAATGAAGAGCGTTTAGAGCATGCGTGTGAGCGGTTACTTGCGGGAGAGAAGATCTCAGACGTCGCGTTTGATTCTGGTTTCAATGACCCTTCCTATTTCAGTCAAAGGTTTAAGCACCATTTTGGTATGTCGCCATCTAAGTTTGCTGAAAATAGCGAAGAGTAGTGAGCTGCGGATTTACTCTACTTCCACATAGATAAAGATACTCTAAGCCTCGACATTCGTGTTGGGGCTTTTTTATGCTTCTACGAGATACGGGATACGAGATACGAGATACGAG